>RGNC01000213.1 GCA_010029175.1 Synechococcaceae bacterium WB8_1B_136
GAGGGTTTCCGAGCCCACCTTCTCCTCCACGGCGCCGTAGTAGTCGCCGATGTTGAAGGCGTAGAAATCGAAGGATTCGCTGGCATCGGCGCGCCAGAGCCGCAACCGGTCGCAGGTGTTCACCCGGTAGCCCAGCACCGGCACATCGTGGGGGATGCCGATGGCGTGTTCGTCTGGAATCCAGCGCACGCGGTAGTCGCCCCGTTCATCGCGATAGCTCTCGGTGCGGCCGCCGAAGCCCACGAAGCAGGCCTGGTCGGGATGGGGGATCTCCCAGGGCCAGCCCCCCTTGAGCCACTTGTCGGTGATCTCCACCTGCCAGCCATCGCGGATCAGCTGGTCGAAGATGCCGAATTCGTAGCGGATGCCATAGCCCGTGGCGGGAATCTCCAGGGAAGCCAGGGATTCCATGAAGCAGGCCGCCAGGCGGCCCAGGCCGCCGTTGCCCAGGCCAGGCTCCTCCTCCACCTCGAGGATCTCCTCGATGTCGTTGATGCCGAAGCGCCGCAGGGCCTCCGCGGCCGCCTCCTGGATGCCGAGCATCAGCAGGTTGTTGCTCAGCTGGGGGCCGATCAGAAACTCCGCCGAGAGGTAGGCCACCACGCGGGTCGGGGTGGCATCCACGGCTTCGATGCCCGCCAGGTAGCGGGTCATCAGCCGGTCGCGCACCGCGTAGCTCAGGGCCAGGTAGAGGTCGTGCCGGGAGGCGGTGGGCGCCAGCTTGCCGAGGGTGTAGAAGAGGTGCTCGGTCATGCCGTCGAACACGTCGTCGGCGGAGAGCCCACTGCGTTCGGGGTCGGCGTAACAGCCCGGCGTGGGCAGCTGCAGGCGACGGGGTTGTGGGTCGTTCATCGGCTGCTCTCCAGGGGGGCCAGGGTGGTGGGGTTGGCGGTGAGAGTCCAGCGCCAGTTGGTGACGTCGGGCGCATCCATCCCATGGTCGTGGGCGTAGGCGCGGCTGGCCAGGATCGCCTCCTTCATCCGTTCTTTCACGTGGGCGGCCCTGGAGCCGAGGCCCGGCACGCGATCGATCACGTCGATCACCAGGTTGAAGCGGTCGATCTGGTTGTTCATCGCCAGCTCCAGGGGCGTGTTGATGTTGCCCTTCTCCTTGTAGCCGCGAACGTGGAAATTGGCGTGATTGGTGCGCCGGTAGGTGAGGCGGTGGATCAACCAGGGGTAGCCATGGAAATTGAAGATCACCGGCCGATCCGTGGTGAACAGCGAATCGAAGTCGAGGTCGCTCAGGCCGTGGGGATGTTCACTGGGGGTGGTGAGGGCGAACAGCTTCACCACATTCAGCACCCGGATCCGGAGGTTGGGGATCTCGCGGCGCAGGATCTCCACCGCCGCCAGGGTTTCCTTGGTGGGGATGTCGCCGGCACAGGCCATCACCACATCCGGTTCATCGGGCTCATGGCCGATGTGGTCGTTGCTGGCCCAGCTCCACAGGCCGATGCCCTTGGCCACATGGGCGCGGGCCTGCTCCAGGGTGAGGTACTGCAGGTGCTTCTGCTTGTCGCTCACGATGATGTTGCACACGTTGGGCTCCACCAGCGCCTGCTCCGCCACCGCCAGGAGGGCGTTGGCATCGGCTGGCAGATACACCCGCACCACCTCGCCGCTCTTGTTGCCGGCCAGGTCGATGAAGCCCGGGTCCTGATGGGTGAAGCCGTTGTGGTCCTGGCGCCACACGGTGGAGCTGATCAGGCAGGTCCAGGGGCCGATCGGGGCGCGCCAGGGGGCGTGGTGGATGCAGCTCTCCAGCCACTTGGCGTGCTGGTTGAACATCGAGGCGATCACATGGGCGAAGGCCTCGTAGGTGTGGAAAAAGCCATACCGCCCGGTGAGCAGATAGCCCTCCATCATTCCCACCAGGGTGTGCTCGCTGAGCATCTCCACCACCCGGCCGCTGCGGGAGAGCTCACTGCCGTCGAGGTCTTCAGGCAGGAAGTCCTCCATCCATACCTTCTTGCTGCGCTCGTAGATCGCTTGCAGGCGGTTGGAGGCCGTTTCATCGGGGCCGAACACCCGCAGGGAATCGGGGTTGCGGCCGATCGCATCCCGCAGCAGGGCCCCGAGGGGCGCGGTGTTCTCGTGCTCCACCTGCCCCGGCAGGGCCACCGGCACGGCGTAGTCGGCGATGCGGGGCAGACGCAACTTGCGGCGCAGCAGGCCGCCGTTGGCATGGGGATTGGAACCCATGCGCCGATCCCCCTGGGGGGAGAGGGCCCGCAGCTCGGGCTTCAGGCTGCCGTTCTCGTCGAACAGTTCCCAGGGGCGGTAGCTCTTGAGCCAGGCCTCCAGCTGCTGCAGCTGGGCGGTGTCGTGCTTGGGATCGGGCAGCGGCACCTGGTGGCTGCGCCAGAACCCCTCCAACTTCTTGCCGTTCAAGTCGGCGGGGCCGGTCCAGCCCTTGGGCGACCGCAGCACGATCATCGGCCAGTGGGGCCGGCAGACACTGGTGGGATCGCCGCTGCTGCGGGCCTCGCTGCGGATGGCGGCAATGCGGCTGACGGCCTGATCCATGGCCTGGGCCATGGCCCGGTGCATGGTCTCGGGCTCGCTCCCCTCCACGAACAGGGGCTCCCAGCCATAGCCCCGCAGCAGCTGCTGCAGCTCGTCGCGGGGGATCCGCGCCAGCAGCGTGGGGTTGGCGATCTTGTAGCCATTGAGGTGCAGCACCGGCAGCACCGCCCCATCCGAGATGGGGTTGAGGAACTTGTTGATGTGCCAGCTGGTGGCCAGGGGGCCGGTTTCCGCCTCGCCATCGCCCACGCAGGCCAGGGCGATCAGGTCCGGGTTGTCGAACACCGCCCCGCAGGCGTGGGAGAGCACATAGCCCAGCTCTCCACCCTCGTGGATCGAGCCGGGGGTTTCCGGGGTGCAGTGGCTGCCGATGTG
>RGNC01000214.1 GCA_010029175.1 Synechococcaceae bacterium WB8_1B_136
GCTGGCGGTGAGCAGCGCCCCCAGCAGGGCGATCACCACGCTGATGCACACCTTCTGGGCCAGCACCATCCAGGCGCTGTACTGGCCGGCCGGTTTGTCGGGGTCGGCATCGATGGCATCGGGCAGCAGCGACCAGGGGATCAGATAGGCGGTGGCGGCCCCGGCGCCGCTGACCACGATCGCCAGCAGTAGCAGTGCCAGCCGCAGGCCATTGCCAAGGGATCCCAGCACCGGCAGGGAGCCATCGAGGGGCGGCAGCACCATCACCAGCAGGCAACCGGCGATCCAGAGGGCGCCGCCCTGGCGCAGGGCGGTCAGGCGGCCGCGGCGATGGGACAGGGAATTCCACCACCACAGCCCCGCCAGGGAGCTGAGCAGGAACGGCAGCAGGATCAGCTTGCTCAGGCCCTCCGGCACCTGCATCACCACCGGCAGGAAGAACAGCGATACCGCCTGCATCAGTTGCAGCGCGCACCACAGCAGCAGGTAGAGGCCCAGCACCATCAGGAAGCGGCCGTTGCGGCCCACCCGCTTCAGCAGCCGTCTGGTGGTGCCGCTTTCGGCCAGGGGGCGCTGGCAGCGGCGGGCTGCCGGCAGCAGCCCCCAGCCGCAGAGCAGGGCGGAGGCGGTGATGATCACCCCCGACACCACCCCCACCGGCAGGTAGGTGCTGGCATCGCGCAGGTCGCGCACCAGCACCCCCGCCAGCAGGGCCGCGGCGATCGTGGCCAGGATCGAACCGGTGAACCGCGCCGTGTTCAGCCGCGTGCGCAGGGGCACATCGGTGGTGAGCTCCGCCGCCAGGGCCGTGTAGGGCAGGTTCACGCAGGTGTAAAGGCTGTTGGCCACCACCGAGATCAGCAGGAAGACCACGAACTTGATCCACTCCTCGGGCCAGGGGGGCAGCCACCACATCAGGGCCATGGCCAGTCCCAGGGGGGCGGCGCTGCCCAGGATCCAGGGCAGGCGCGGCCCCCAGCGGCTCTGGGTCTTGTCGCTGAGCCAGCCCACGATGGGGTCGTTGATGGCGTCCCAGAGGCGGCCGATGCCATAGGCCAGCCCCGCTAGCCAGGGGGGAAGGCCTGCGGCCACGTAGAAGCGCAGCAGGTAGAAGCCGATCAGGGAGGCGCCCATGCCGGTGCCCACATCGCCGAGGCCGTAGGCCCAGAGCAGCCGTCGCCGGGCCGCACCCTGCAGGTCGACGGCGTCGCTGGGGGCGGAGACGGGAGCACTCGTGGCGGCGCTGGGCGTTCCGGCGGGCAAGGACGCAGTCCCGAACGCAGGCCATAATGCTCCAACCGGCGAGGAGAGGCCACGCCGGACCAGCCGCGGATGCCGACAGTGCATCTGTACTGCTGCGGGCTTAGTTTAGTGGTAAAACCTCAGCCTTCCAAGCTGATGATGCGGGTTCGATTCCCGCAGCCCGCTCTGTTCACCGGTGCCCCTGCATCAGCGGGCTGGCCACCAGCAGCATCAGGCTGTTGCTGGCCAGGGGCGCGGTGCTCCCCTGCCAGGGTTGGCCTTCGCTGGGCAGGTCGTCGCCGGGGGGCAGGGAGGTGTCGATCAGCCGCAGCCAGCCCCGGGGGCAGCTGGGCAGGGAGAACTCCATCGGCTGCACATAGGCGTTGAGGCCACACCAGAGCAGGGGGCCATGGTGCGCATCCTCTAGGCTCCAGGCCAGGGTGTGCGACCAGCTGGCCCAGTCGGGCTTGTTCAGTTCAATGCCGTGCCAGAGCCGGCTGAGATGGCCTGGCTGATCCAGCCGCGGTAGCTGCCCCTCGGCGTGGGGCAGCTCCGGGTTGAACAGGTCCGCCAGGTGATGGCGCAGGTGGATCAGCCGCTGCACGAACTGCCGCAGGGCCTGATCGCCGCTGTCGGGTTGCCAGTGCATCCAGCCCAGTGGGTTGTTCTGGCACCAGGCGTTGTTGTTGCCCCCCTGGCTGCGGCGCACCTCATCGCCCATCAGCAGCATCGGCACCCCTGGAGCCAGCAGCAGGGAGGCCAGCAGGTTGCGCAGCTGCCGATCCCGCAGGGCCGCGATGGCTGGATCCGTCGTGGGGCCTTCCACGCCGTGGTTCCAGCTGTTGTTGTGGTTGTCGCCGTCGCGGTTGTCCTCGCCGTTGGCCAGGTTGTGCTTCTGGCTGTAGCTCACCAGATCCGCCAGGGTGAAGCCGTCGTGGGCGGTGAGGAAGGTGATGCTGCGGCCCAGCGGGGCCGGCTGGCCGCCGAACAGATCCGGGCTGCCCGCCATGCGCTGGCCCATGGCCCAGCAGCTCTTGTCGTCGCCCTTCCAGAAGCGGCGCACGTCGTCGCGGAAGCGGCCGTTCCAGGCCCCCACCCGCCTGGCGGGGAAGTCGGCCAGGCGATAGAGGCCGCCACAGTCCCACGGCTCACTCACCAGCTTCAGGTCGGCCAGTTCCGGATCGGCCTCGATCTCCTCGAACAGGGGTGGGCGATCCAGGGGGGTGAGGCCCTCGCCGCGGCTCAGGGCGATGCCCAGATCAAAGCGGAAGCCATCCACCCCCAGTTCCATCGCCCAGCAGCGCATGGATTCCAGGATCAAACGCCGCACCAGGGGCCGATTGGCCGCGATCGAGTTGCCGCAGCCGCTCACATCCAGATAGTCGCCCCGGGCGTTCTGGTGGTAGTAGGAGCGGTCGTCGATGCCGCGCCAGCTGAGGGTGGGGCCGGCCTGATTGCCCTCGCAGGTGTGGTTGTACACCACATCCACCAGCACCTCCAGGCCGGCGTGGTGGCAGGCCGCGACCAGCTGGCGCACCTGCTGGCGGATCTGCAGGGGATCCTCGCCCAGCTGGTAGCCGTGGTGGGGGGCGAACCAGCTGATGGGGCTGTACCCCCAGTAGTTCAGCCGCCCATCGGGGGCATCGTGGGGGTCGAAGG
>RGNC01000215.1 GCA_010029175.1 Synechococcaceae bacterium WB8_1B_136
CAATGCGCTCAAGTTTTACGCCTCGGTGCGGCTCGACATCCGCCGCATCCAGACCCTCAAGCGCGGCACGGAGGAATACGGCATCCGCGCCAAGGTGAAGGTGGCCAAGAACAAGGTGGCACCTCCCTTCCGCATCGCCGAGTTCGACATCCTGTTCGGCCGCGGCATCAGCACCGTGGGCTGCCTGCTCGACCTGGCCGAGGAGCACGGCGTGGTGGTGCGCAAGGGCGCCTGGTACAGCTACGGGGGCGACAACATCGGCCAGGGCCGTGACAACACGATCACCTGGCTGGAGCAGAACCCCGACCAGAAGGAGCTGATCGAGGCCCAGGTGCGCCAGAAGCTGAGCGAGAGCAGCGATTCCCTCAAGCCCGTGGCCACGGCGGCCGCCAAATTGGCCGCGGCCGGATCGGCGAGCAGCGAAGAGCTGCCCGCCGCCAGCTGAACCAGCCAGCCGGGCTGCTCCAAACAGCAAGGCCCCCGGCTACCGCCGGGGGCCAATCCATCAGGCCTGTTGCACGGGCCTCAAGCGGCCACAAGAACCGGGGCGAGCCCACCGGCGCGAATCACCCGGGCCACCCGCTCCAGTTCCTGAATGGCCTCAGCGCCCTCGAACTTCACCAGTTCACGGCCATTGCGGGATTCCACCCAGCTGATGCCGTAGTCGGACACCAGAAAACGCACCATGTGACCGTCGCCCAGGTCGGCCACAAAGGAGGCGCCATGGCCATCGCGGTCGTCGCCACAGACGTAGCAGGTGGCGGCCAGGCCCTGCTGCTGCAGACCATCCGCCAGAGCCCGGAGGCTCACCACAAGATCCTCCACAACGGATCGATAGTGCTCGGCAAGACGCGCAAACATCGGCGTTCGAGCGAAGTAGTGGAGCAATTCTAAGGTTTTCTTCAGAGTTCGGCGGTCGGGAATGGCGTGGGCGGGTGTACGTGCTGGTTTGCACACGCCGGCCAACGTCAGCCGTCCGCCAGGGTCCACCAGCCGGCGGCGGGGCCCACGAAGCGCACGGTGAGCCAGAACACCACCAGGGCGGCGATGCCGATCCAGGCGCCGCGGGTGGTGATCTGCACGAACTGCTCGCCCTGCTTCTGGGTGAGGGGCAGCCAGGCCGCGATCCGCGGGGAGGTGTCCTTCGGCTTGGCCGTGGAGGGGCCCGCGGGCCTGGCGGCCCTGGGGCGAGGCGGCAGACCCTGTTCAGCCCGGCGTTTGGCCTCTCCCATGCACCCCGTGAATCCTGGAAAGGCCAGGCTAAGGGGATGACCAGGCCGAGGCCACCCGCTCCCGATCAACTGGGCCGCAACCGCTGCAGGGGCACCCAGGGTTCCAGGGCCTCCAGCACCTGCCGCCCCCAGCCGCGGCGCTTGATGCGGCCATCGAGCACCGCCAGGCGCCCGCCCTGGCGCCGCAGTCCCGCCACGGCCAACTGCAGCCGTTCCAGCGCCTCCGGCAGCAGCAGCTCGCGGAACCAGTCGCGGCCCTGCAGCCGCAGGGCGGCCACCCGGGCGGCGGTGAGGGGATCCTCAAGGCTGGCGATCGGCAACGTGGCCACCACCAGCTGATCGGGCAGGGGCAGGCGCTGCTGGTGCTCCAGCCACCAACCCCAGCTGCAGCAGATCACGCCGTTGCTCTCCGGGGCGGTGCATTCGTGGCCCACGCGGCTGCCGAACTCCGCCGCCAGGCCACTGGCCAGGCCCCGGCGCAGGCCGTCGTCGTCGAGCAGCACCACCGTGAGGCCTGCCTGGCCCAGCACCAGCCGGCGGCTCTGGTCCAGCAGATGGATGCCGTAGTGGGGGGCGTTGGGCAGGGCCTGGCCCGAGGGGGCGTAGAGGGGGAGAGGGTCCTGCAGCGGCGGATCGGCGAGGCTCAACTCCACCTGGGGAGAAAAGCCGCCCCCAACGGCAACCCCCGCACCGATCTGTCCCAGGAGCACCACACCCCGCCCCCGCAGCAACCCATCCATCACCGCCAGGGGATCGAGCGGTTGGCGATGCCACTGCCATTGCAGCAGGGTGGAATTGATCGAAGCCCAGCTGGTCCAGCCATCTCCAGCGCCCGCCAGCCAGCGGGGCCAGGGGTCCGGCAGCGGACCCAGGGCCGCCAGGAGTTGCCGTAACGGCGCCTCCTGCTCCGGACTGATGGGCAACTGCTGCAGGGGGCCGCAGGGGCGAGACAGCAGCCGGCGGCTGAGGCGCTCATGCAGCTCCAGCAGGCTGGCGGAGGCACCCGGCAGGCTGCGCCGCAACTGCTCCCAATGGCCGGTGTCGATCACTACCCCCAGGGCCTGGCGCAGGCAGGGCCGCAGCTGCTCCAGCTCCGGCACCACCAGCTGACGCTCCCCCAGGGCACCCTGCCGCCAGGCCTGCACCAGCTCCGCGTGCTGGAGCAACCACAGCCGCGCCGATGCAGGCGCGTTGGGTCCCTCCCAGCAGGGCAGCCGCAGCCCCACCGCCTCCAGCCGAGGCAACTCCACCTGCAGCAGGCGCTGGCGCAGCTGGGGGCTCACCACCAGAGCCAGGGGCTGTTCACACAGGGCCAGGGGCACCACCAGCCCCAGCAGCCAGCTGGGGTCGATGCCGGGGGCCAGTCGCACCAGGGTGTGGTCTGCCCGGCGGAGGCTGCGGGCCAGCAGACGACTGAGGGTGAGGTGGTGCGGCCAGCGGGTTTCCCCCTCCAGCCGGAGGAGTGCCTTCAGTTGTTGGTGGGCCTGGGCTTCCAACATGGATGGATCGTAGGAAGCTGGCTGCAGCGGACTGTTTCATCAATGACCAGCGCGTGGCGCCAGCGGCCCGTGGGGATCGTGGGGATGGGGCTGATCGGGGGCTCGCTCGGGCTGGATCT
>RGNC01000216.1 GCA_010029175.1 Synechococcaceae bacterium WB8_1B_136
CGTGGTGCTCTTGCCGGTGCCCCGGTCGCCCATGATCATCACGCCGCCGATGCGCGGATCGATCACGTTCAGCAGCAGGGCCAGCTTCATCTCCTCCTGCCCCACGATGGCGGTGAAGGGAAAGACCCTGCGCTTGCGGGCTGGCGTCACGGACGGGGGCTGGCTGGAGGTGCTGGCGATTGTTTCACAGGCAGCAGGCTCAGCACCTGGGGCGGGGTGGCATCGGCCGGGTAGATCAACCGCACGCGCAGCTGGCGGCTGGCGCCGGGGGCCAGGCTCACCGTGCCCAGGGCTGGCCCCTGCTGGCCTGCCCGCTGGATCAGATGGAAGCCACGGCGGCCCTGGACCTGCCCCCCATCGCCATCGAGGCCACTCACCTCAACAGTGCCGCGGAACATCACGGCCTGCGCCGGGCTGGCGTTGAAGCGCAGCCCCCCCAGGGGCTGATCGGTTTTCAGCGGTGATTCCAGCGCCAGCTGCAGCTGCAGCGGTGTGGTGCCGTCGTTGCGGAGCGGGATCGTGAGGTCGTACTCCACGCCGTAGTTGCCATGGGCGGCCCAGGCGGTGCCCGGGTAGAGCACCTTGAGCTCCGCGGTCTGCACCTGGCCGCTGCCGAGGCGCCCCCGTTCCAGGGCACTGATCGGCCAGGAGATCGGCGCACGGCTGGCGCTCAGCCAGCGCTGGCCGGGGTCGGTGATCGTGGTGCGCCAGGTGCTGCCGATCTGCACGCCGCTCACCCGGGAATACACCATGGCCCCCTGGCTGCCCCGGGGGGTGGGGGCGTGCTCCCGTGGGCTGAGGGGCCCCTCCAGCAGGGTCCTCCAGCTCTCGGCAGAGGGCGGCTGGTCGCCGCTGCCGAAGGCCGCCAGGGTGGCCACACTCACCGGGCCATCGCTCTGCAGCCGCAGTTGCAGGTTGCGGCCATTCAGCAGGGGATCGAGCCCCTTCACCGGCAGCGGCAGCACCACCAGGGTGGTCGGGCTGCCGGGGGTGAGGGTCCAGCTGCTGGGCAGCAGTGGGCTGCGCTGGCGGCCCAGCAGTTCGGTGGCCACGCGGCTGCCGGGGCCCGAGAAAGTGCCGCCGTCCTGGGGCATCACGGCTGGCAACGGCAGGAACGGCGCGGCGGGCTGCAGCTTGTCGGTGGCCTGGGACAGGGCCGTGGAGCCGCTCAGCAATTGCAGCGTTACTGGCTGGTTGCCGCGGGGTTGGGCCAGCACCGCCAGCCAGAGGGTGGAATCGAGGCTCTCGGGTCTGCCGGCGTACACGTGGTGGCTGAACAGGTCGAAGCGGCCGTTCAGGGGAAGGTCCAGGTGGGCCGCCGGTACGCCCCGCCCTGCAGCCGCGAAGGTGGAGAGCAGGATTCCCGGGGCCGTGATCAGCTCCGGGTTGTTGTCGTTCACCAGCAGCACCTGATCGAGGCCGCCGGGCAGGGGCGCCACCGCCCGGGGGCGCAGCACGGGCGCTGGCGGAGCCGCCGGAGTGGCGGCCAGGAGCAGCGGCAGGGCGAAGGGCAGCGTCATTGGCCTGCGGGACGAGCGGCGGTCCCAACCGGACTGCGGCCGATCAGGGCCATGGCCACCTCGCCGGCCATGGCGCGAATCAGGTCGGTGGAGCGCTGGTCGTTGAACGGCCCCTTCACCATGAAGGCGGCCACGGCCCGTTGGCCGTTGGGCAGTTCGATCAGGCCCCCGTCGGCGTAGGCGATGCCGATGTCGCCGGTCTTGTTGTACACCGTGACGCCGCGGGCCAGCAGCTCGCTGTCCGGGTCGGGGGAGTCACCGCCGAGGCCCATCAGCAGCCCCAGGGGAATCAGGGTGTTGGTCCGCGACTTGCCCATGATCTCGCGGAACAGGTCGCGGGCCCGGGGGCTGAGTTTCTCGCCGGTGTCCACCAGGGCGATGGTGCGGGCCAGGTCGTGGCTGCTGGTGGTGTTGGTGCCAGCCAGATCCGGCAGCCAGTTGTTGATCACCGTGCCGGTGAGTCCCATGGCCTGGAAGCGGGCGTTGAGGGCGGTCTTGCCCCCCAGTCGCTTGATCAGCAGGTTGGTGGCGCTGTTGTCGCTCACGCGGATCATCTCCGTGGCGGCCTCCCAGAAGGGGAAGCGGGTGCCAACGGGCTGGTTGCCCATCCAGCCGGCGCCGCCGCCCACCACTTCCTTGGTGAGGGGCAGCGACTCGTTCCAGCGCAGCTTGCCCGCGTCGAGCTCCTCCAGGCCCGCCAGCAGAATCGGCGACTTGATCGAGCTGGCGGCGGGCAGGGGCCGCTCCGCCTGGAACTGGGCAAAGCGGCCGTCGTCGAGCACCAGCAGGTAGGCGCTGGCCTGGAGGTCCTTGTGGACGGCGGCCAGCTGAGCCCAGCGCCGGCTGAGCTGGCTCAGTTCCTGCCGGGGCTCGAAGCGACCGAGGGGGAGGCCCCGCTGCAGCGGTTGCAGCGGTGTGGCGCCGGGGGGGTTGAGGCGCGGCATCTCCACGCTGCCCTGGGCCAGGCGTGGGGCCAGCAGCTTCAGGGCCGTGCCGCTGATCACCCCGAGGCCCAGGCCCATCACCAGCAGCCGCAACAGCAGCCGCAGGGGCGGTCCCCAGGGGGTGCCAGAGCCGGAGCGGGGGGGGCGACTGGAGCTCACGGAGATGGGGCTGGGTCGGGCCAGACCCTAAGGGGTCTCCCTGGTGGCTGCCCAGCGCAATTGGCGCACCATGCCTCGCAGCAGCGCCACCTCGGCATCATCCACGTCAGCGCGCTGCAGCAGGGCCCGCAGCTTGGCCATGCGGGCACGGGCCGTGTGCGGATGGAGAAAACCCACCTCCAGCAGCAGATCCTCCGCATCCGCCAGGGCCGCCTCCAGGCGACCGC
>RGNC01000217.1 GCA_010029175.1 Synechococcaceae bacterium WB8_1B_136
TAGCGAATCACGTCCTCGCTGAGGCGCATCGCCCGCTCGAGGGTGGCCACCTGCTGGCCGTCACCGTTGTGCACCAGCTGCACGTAGATGCCTTCCTTGTGCTTGGCGATCGGATAGGCCAGGCGGCGCTTGCCGCGCATCTGGCAATCCAGCACCTCTGCACCGGCCTCGGTCACCAGGTCGCGGTACTTGGTCACATGGGTCTCCACCTCTTCCTCCGGGATGTCCGGACGAAGGATGTACATCGTTTCGTAGTAAGGCTGCTGCGACATGGCTTGCGCGATCCGACGTGGACGCCGAAGGGGACGGTGGCTGGCGTAACCGGTCGGTGGAAGACCTGTCCGGCCAGCGGCGGATTAACCACCTTATCGCGCGGGGGGCGGGCCCCCTCAGTAGAGCTGCATCCGCACGGCTTCCGAGAGGCTGGGGATGTCGGCCTCCTTGCCGCGCAGGCATTGCACCAGGGCGAACAGCAGCAGCACCAGCATCCCCAGAAACACGGTGTTGGCCAGGGTGCGGCCGGCGAATCCCAGGCTGCCCAGGCGCAACAGCTGGAACGCCAGGGACAGCACCACCAGCACGATGTCGAGCAGGATCGCCTGCAGCACGTTGAAGCGCAGGAAGTAGGGCACCTGCGGATTGCGCACCACCGCCAGGAACAGCACCAGGAACAGCAGGAAGCCACCGAAGGGCACGCTGCGCTCCAGCATCAGCACCGGCAGTGCCGGCAGCACCAGCCATTGCAGGGCCGGGAAGAGGTTGTCGAGCGATTCGCCGAAGGGCAGGGCGGCGCTCCAGGGCAGCAGGTAGGGCAAAACGGCCAGGGGCCTCTGCCAGGCGGGAATCTCAGCCATGGGTTCGTGCCGCCGGAGGTTGCTGCCGCGAGGCTATGGCAGCCGCTCCAGCAGTGCCTGGCGCATCACCTCCACGGGCACCTCGGCCCGGCCGCTCCACAGCCGCAGGGCGGCGGCCCCCTGCTCCACCAGCATCTCCAGGCCGTCGACGCAGGCGCAGCCGCGGCCGGCGGCCTGCCGCAGCAGCTGGGTGGGGCGAGGAGTGTAGATGATGTCGTACACGCTGGCCCCGGGCTTCAGGGCCCCCAGCTCAGGCCCCGAGAGCGGGCAGGCCAGGGCGGCCTCGGGATTGCTGGCGGAGGTCATGCCCACCGGTGTGGTGTTCACCACCAGATCCGCCTCGGCCAGGGCGGCTTCCAGGTCGGGGCCGGCGCCCCAGCTCAGACCCTGCAGCTGGGGCGCCCAGCTGCGGCAGTCCGTGAGGAAGGACGCGAGGGCCTCCGCTCGACGGCCGGCCAGCTGAATGCTGCCGAATCCCAGCTCCACCAGGCCCGCCACCACCGCCCGGGCACTGCCGCCGCAGCCCAGCACCACGGCCCGGCGGCCCTGCCAGGGGATGCCGCTGCGGCGCAGCGGGGCGCAGAAGCCCTCCACATCGGTGTTGGTGCCGAACCAGCCGCCCCCCTCCATGGGCACCAGCACGTTCACCGCCCCCAGCCGCTGGGCCAGGGGGCTCAGCTCACGGCAGAGGCCGGCCACGCTGTGCTTGTGGGGAATGGTGACGTTGAGGCCGCGGCACTCCATGGCCTCCAGGCCTCGCACCACCGTGGTCAGCTGGTTCGCCGGGGCGGGCAGCGCGAGAAACACCCAGTTCAGCCCCATCGCCCGCAGGGCCGCGTTCTGCATCACCGGCGAGAGCGAATGGTGCACGGGATCCCCCAGCACGCCTGCGATGGCGGTGGTTCCCGAGATGCTGAGGGGCGGTGTCACGGCAACTCCTGTTCGGCAACCACACCTAGCCCCACACCGGACCTGCTGTTGAGGATGCCTGCAGTTCAGAACCCCCTTCGGGAGGCAGTCATCCATGGGCAAGGTTGTCGGAATTGACCTTGGCACCACCAACAGCTGCGTGGCGGTCATGGAGGGCGGCAAGCCCACCGTGATCGCCAACGCCGAGGGCTTCCGCACCACGCCCTCTGTGGTGGCCTACACCAAGAATCAGGATCAACTCGTCGGTCAGATCGCCAAGCGCCAGGCGGTGATGAACCCCGAGAACACCTTCTATTCGGTGAAGCGCTTCATCGGCCGCCGCGTCGACGAGGTGAACGAGGAATCGAAGGAAGTGAGCTACGGCGTGGAGAAGGCCGGCTCCAACGTGAAGGTGAAGTGCCCGGTGCTGAACAAGCAGTTCGCCCCCGAGGAGGTGAGCGCCCAGGTGCTGCGCAAGCTGGCCGACGACGCCGGCAAGTACCTCGGTGAAACCGTCACCCAGGCGGTGATCACCGTGCCCGCCTACTTCAATGACTCCCAGCGCCAGGCCACCAAGGACGCCGGCAAGATCGCCGGCCTCGAGGTGCTGCGGATCATCAACGAGCCCACCGCCGCGGCTCTCGCCTACGGCCTCGATAAGAAGAGCAACGAGAAAATCCTCGTGTTCGACCTGGGCGGCGGCACCTTCGACGTGTCGGTGCTCGAGGTGGGCGACGGCGTGTTCGAGGTGCTCTCCACCTCCGGTGACACCCACCTGGGTGGCGACGACTTCGACAAGGTGATCGTGGATCACCTGGCCGACAGCTTCAAGGCCAACGAGGGCATCGACCTGCGCCAGGACAAGCAGGCCCTGCAGCGCCTCACCGAGGCCGCCGAGAAGGCCAAGATCGAGCTCTCCAGCGCCACCCAGAGCGAGATCAACCTGCCGTTCATCACGGCCACGCCTGAGGGGCCCAAGCACCTCGATCTCACCCTCACCCGCGCCAAGTTCGAGGAACTGGCCAGCAAGCTGATCGACCGCTGCCGCGTGCCGGTGGAGCAGGCCCTCAAGGACGCCAAGCTCTC
>RGNC01000218.1 GCA_010029175.1 Synechococcaceae bacterium WB8_1B_136
TGCCAGGCCCGGATCGCCAAGAGTCCCGCGTATTCCCCCTGAGAGCCCGCGTTGGGTTGGAGGGAGACCCCGGCAAACCCGGTCATGGCTGCCAACCAGCTCTCGAGATCCGCTGCCAAGCGCTGGTACCCCTGGGTTTGGTCGGTGGGCGCCAAGGGGTGCAGCTGGCCAAAGGCGGGCCAACTCACCGGGGCCAGCTCAGCGGCCCCATTGAGCTTCATGGTGCAGCTGCCCAGGGGAATCATCCCGTGCACCAAGGAAAGATCCCGGCTGGCCAGGCGCTGGATGTAGCGCAGCAATTCGGTTTCGCTGCGGTACTGGTGAAACACCCGCTGGCGCAGCCAGGGCGACTGGCGCCGGGGCAACCCGGGCCAGGCCCGCTCAAGCAATGCCTGATGCCCATCCCCATCTCCCACAGCGAGGGCTTCCAGGGCCGCGCTGCAGGCCGCCTGCGCCTGGTCGGCCAGGGCGGCATCGGGAGCTAACGCGGCCAGCACCTGGTGGACCTCAGCTGGCGAGCTCCACTCATCCAGGCTGATCCCAAAAGCCCCGGCCCCGAGATGCAAGTTGAAGCCGTTGGCTCGGGCTCGGGCCACCAGGCCCTTGGCGTCCGGGCTGGGCACGGTCAGGGTCCCTAAGCCAGGAGCCGCCTCCGCCGGCAGACCCAGGGCTGCCAAGCCCGCTGCCAAGCCCCACCGCAGCGCCACCAGGCGGCTGGCGATGGCGGTTAGACCCTCGGGGCCATGGTGCACGGCATAGAACCCGGCCATCACGGCCAACAGCACCTGGGCCGTGCAGATGTTGCTGGTGGCCTTGTCGCGGCGAATGTGCTGCTCCCGCGTCTGGAGGGCCAAGCGCAGGGCTGGCCGGCCCTCCGCATCGAGCGATTGGCCGACGAGCCGGCCTGGGATCTGACGCTTGAAGGCCTCAGTGGTGGCAAAAAAGGCTGCATGGGGTCCGCCAAAACCCATGGGTACGCCGAAACGCTGGGCACTGCCGATGGCGATGTCGGCACCCATCTCCGCCACCGGGGCCAACAGCACCTGAACAAGAGGATCGATCGCCACCGCCGTGATCACCCCCCCAGAGCGGGCTGCCGTAAGCAGGGGAGTGGGATCCCAGAGGGCCCCGCCGCTGGCCGGCAACTGCACCAACAGGCCAAAAACGTCGTTGCCAAGCGGGGGGTTCCAACAGGGCTGGGCAGCGCCACCGGAGGCCTCCAGCTCCTTGGCAAGGTGCTGGGCATCGATCAACTCCAGCTGGATACCCAGGGGTTCAGCGCGGGTCTGCAGCACCGCCAGGGTTTGGGGGAACACGGCCCGGTCCACAAGAAAACGCGTGCCCCCTGGACGCTTGCAGACCGCGCGCGCCAAGGCCATCGCCTCAGCCGCCGCCGTGGCCTCATCCAAGAGAGAGGCATTGGCGATCGGCAGCCCGGTGAGTTCGCTGATCAGGGTCTGAAAATTGAGCAGGGCCTCCAGCCGGCCCTGGGCAATTTCGGCCTGGTAGGGGGTGTAGGCGGTGTACCAGGCGGGGTTTTCAAACACATGCCGCTGGATCACCGCAGGGGTGGCGGTGCCGTAATAGCCCTGGCCAATCAGGCTGCGCACCAGCTGGTTCTGCGCTGCGATCGCGGCCAGTTCGGCCAAGGCCTCAGCCTCACTGCAGGGCTCGGGCAAACCCGCCACCGCCGCTGCGGGGGGCAACAAAATCTCGGCTGGCACGATCTGGCTGGCCAGATCCTCCAGGCTGGTGGCCCCCACCTCGGCCAACATCTGGGCCTGCTCCTCAATTGAGGGGCCGATATGGCGGCTTTCAAACGGCGCCGGTGCGATCACAACGCTGGACAACGGATCCAAACCCCTCAAGTGCCTTCCACCTTGGCGACGTAGGCATCGGCATCGAGCAGGGCGTCCCACTGGGCCGGATCGCTGGGGGTCACCACCAGCAACCAACCTTCGCCGTAGGGGTCGTTTTGCAATTCTTCCGGACTGGCCAGCACCGCCTCATTGCGGGCCTCCACCACGCCGCTGATCGGGGAGATCAAATCCTCCACCGCCTTCACCGATTCCACACTGCCAAAGCTCTGACCTGCGCTGAGCTGGCTTCCGGGCTCAGGCAACTCCACAAAAACAATGTCGCCGAGTTGATCGATGGCATAGGCACTCAGCCCCAACCGCCACAGGCCCCCCTCGGGCCGTACGTATTCATGGCTGTCGGCAAAGCGGCAATCGCTTGGGTACGGGGTTGCCATCAGCCGGGCATGGATTGGGATCAGTTTGACTGAATCGCACCGGTTTCGGCCAAAGCCACCAGCGCCCGCTCCAGCGCCAGCTCAGCATGGCCGTGGTGAGTGCCCCCCTGGGCATAGAGCACGTAGGGCTCCCGCAGGGGCGCATCGGCGGAGAATTCACTGGTGCTGCCATCGATGAAGGTGCCGCCGGCCATCACCAGATCACTGGCATAGCCGGGCATCGGCGCCGGCACCGGATCGAGGTAGGAACCCACCGGAGAGGCGGCTTGAAAAGCCCGGCACACCGCTTTCAAGGGCTCAGGGGCCCCCAACCGCACCGCCTGGATCACATCGCTGCGCCGAGCTCCGGGCCCTGGATGCACCGCAAACCCCTGATCGCCAAACACCTGGGCCACCAACTCCGCGCTGATCAGGGCTTCGGCCACCATCTGGGGCGCCAGAAACAGGCCCTGAAACAGCAGACGGTGTAGATCAAAACCCGTGCCCCCCTCGGAACCGATGCCCGGCGCGGTCAGCCGGCAACAGGCCATCTCCACCAAATCCGCCCGACCAGCCACATAGCCCCCCGTGGGCGCGATCGTGCCGCCCAAATTTT
>RGNC01000219.1 GCA_010029175.1 Synechococcaceae bacterium WB8_1B_136
TGCTGATCGTGGTGGCGGCCCTGGCCATCATCCACGCCGCCATCGGCCGTCTGCAGGAGCCTCAGCCGCTCGAACAGGTTGGCATTGGCCTTGCCATTTCTCTCCTCGCAACCGCGCTCAATGGCCTGGTGGCCTGGGTGCTGCTGAAGGCGGCGCGGCGCTTCGATTCGATCACCCTGCGGGCCGATGCCCACCATCTGCTCACCGATGTCTGGACCTCCACCGGGGTGGTTGTCGGCATCGGCCTGGTCAAGTTGACCGGCCTGACGATCATCGATCCCCTGATCGCGATCGCAGTGGCAGTGAACATCGTGTTCACCGGCTGGAAGCTGTTGCATGAGACCGCCTCTGGCCTGCTGGATCGCTCTCTGCCCGATCAGGAGCAACGGCAGCTGGAGAACCTGCTGGCTTCCTATGAAAGCGACGAGATCCGCTTTCATGCGTTGCGCTCGCGCGTGGCCGGTTCACGTCGTTTCGTGTCCTTTCACGTGCTCGTCCCTGGTCACTGGAGCGTCAAGGCCGGCCACGATCTCTGCGAAGAACTGGAGCACAAGGTGGCGTCCACGTTGACCCGCACCCATGTGCTCACCCATCTGGAGCCGATCGAGGATTCCAAGGCCTGGGACGACCAGGGTTTCCGCTGGGAGCAGGGGTGAGGCCTTCCAAGCCTTGGCCTTGAGACCTAATCATCCAAGTCCAGATTCACTTCTCGCTCCAGGCCTCGTCCGGACCAACTTTCCCTGCTCATGCTTCTGCATGGCGGCACGGCGCTGCTAGTACAGCCAGATCGCTTGACCCTGGAGTGGCTACAGGGTTGATGGTGAAGGCCTCAGCCTCCGGCAGTCCAATGGCTCACGAGCAAGAGCGCTCCCATCACGACTGCTGCGGCCATGACGATGGCCATGGTCAGCAGCCTGGCTGCGGCAGTACCCCGGCCCCGCCGGCAATGCCTCCAGAAGCCCGAGCCGGTGAGGTGCTCTGGCGGATCCAGGCGATGGATTGCGCGAGCGAGGAGAACGAAATCCGCCAGGCCCTCTCAGGGGTGAGCGGCATCGCTGAACTGCGTTTCCAGCTGGCCTCGCGCACCCTGGCAATCCGCGCCGAGCCGGCCGCTCTGAGCCAGGCGGAAACGATCCTGCGCCGGCTCAGCTATCCGCCGCAGGTGCTGGAGGCAGGAATCCCGGCTCCGCCGGTGGCCAACTCCGTGCCCTGGCCCCGTTTGATCGCTTCCCTGCTGCTGGCGGCGGCGGCGGAAGGAATCCACTCCTTTCTTCCGCCCTCGTGGCTGCATGAGGGCTTGGAGATCGCTTTGGCGCTGGGTGCCATTCCCCTGGCCGGTCTGCCGGTTTATGTCAAGGGACTCGCGGCCTTGCGGCAGGGGCGACTGAACATCAACGCCCTGATGACGGTCGCCGTCATCGGCGCCTTTCTGATCGGCCATTGGCCCGAGGCCGCCATGGTGATGGCGCTCTACGCGATCGCGGAAGCGCTGGAGGCGCGCGCCGCCGACAGGGCCCGAGCGGCGATCAGCCGGTTGATGGAGCTGGCTCCGGATCAAGCGCGGGTCGAGCAGAGCCCAGGCGAATGGCGAATGGTGGCGGTCGAGGCGGTGGCGGTGGGCCAGCGGCTGCGGGTGGAGCCGGGCGAGCGCATCCCGCTTGATGGGGTGGTGATGGGCGGCAGCAGCGCCGTCAACCAGGCACCGGTCACCGGCGAAAGCCTGCCGGTGGAGAAGGGCCCCGGCGATCCGGTGTTCGCCGGCACGATCAACACCCACGGCAGCCTGGTGATCGCTGTCACCGCCCCGGCCTCGGCCAGCACCCTGGCGCGGATCATCCATGCGGTTGAGGAGGCCCAGGCATCGCGGGCGCCGATTCAGCGCTTTGTGGATCGCTTTGCAGCCCGCTACACACCGGCCGTGTTCGTCCTGGCCCTGGCGGTGGCCCTGCTCGCGCCACCACTGCTGGGCCTGACGCCGCTGGATGGGGTGTATCGGGCCCTGGTGCTGCTGGTGATCGCCTGCCCCTGCGCCCTGGTGATCGCCACGCCAGTGACGCTGGTGAGCGGGCTTACCGCAGCTGCCCGGCGGGGGATTGTGATCAAGGGCGGCCTGTATCTGGAGCAGGCCCGCCGCCTGCGGATCCTGGCTTTTGACAAGACCGGCACGCTCACCACCGGCCGCCCCACCCTGGAGGCGTTCGAGCTGATCGATCCACGTGTGCCCCTGGCGCAGCAGCGGCAGTGGGCCGCGTCGCTAGCCGCCCGCTCTGACCGGCGAACGGCTTCCGGTGGAGGAGCTGGCAGCCGAGGGCGGGCGTGGTGTCTCCGGGCAGATCGCTGGCCAGGCGCTGCGGCTGGCCAATCACCGCTGGATTCATGAGCTGGGCCTTTGCACGCCTGCCCTGGAGCAGGCGATGACTGCCCATGAGCAGCGGGGACGCAGCGTCAGCCTGCTCAGCGACGAACAGGGGGTGCTGGCGCTGATCGCGGTGGCGGATCAACCGCGGCCAACGGCGGCCGAGGCAATCGCCAGGCTCAAGCAGCTGGGGCTGACCCCTGTGATGCTCAGCGGCGACAATGCCCGGACCGCAGCGGTGATCGCCGGCAGGCTCGGCATCGAGCAGGTGCGCAGCGAGCTGCTGCCCGAGCAGAAGCTGGAGGCGATTGCAGAGCTGCAACGGCTGGGCCCCACCGGCATGGTGGGCGACAGCATCAACGATGCCCCCGCTCTGGCCGGTGCCGCAGTGGGGGTGGCGATGGGCGCCGCCGGCAGCGACACCGCCATGGAGGCCGCCGAT
>RGNC01000220.1 GCA_010029175.1 Synechococcaceae bacterium WB8_1B_136
CCACCGCCGCCGTAGCCGCCACGGCCACCACCACGGTTGCCGCCGCCGCCGCCGCCGTAGCCACCACGACCACCGCCGCCGCCACCGCCGCCTTCACGGGGTGTGGCCTTGTTGACGCGGATCATGCGACCCATCCACTCCACGTTCTGGAGGTCGTCGATGGCCTTCTGTTCATCGGCGTCGTTCACCATCTCCACGAAGGCGAAACCGCGCTTGCGACCGGTTTCCCGGTCGAGGGGCAGGCTGCACTTGGAGACCTCGCCGTACTGGCTGAAGAGATCGAGCAAATCCTCCTGTTCGGCCTGGAACGAGAGGTTGCCTACGTAAATGGTCATTCCTTCAACGGAACCTGGACACTGATTCGTGGATGCTGCGGTTCCGAGTGGAGCCTGAAAGCCTTGAATCACGCCCTACCCTACAGCTCGGGGCTGGCTGATTCCAGGGGCGCAGCAGTGTTGCGGAGCCGACGCCCCGGCCTGTTTCAGGCTCCGGGTGAAGAGGTTTGAAGCAACCGCGAAGGGAAGCGGAAGAAACCCTGGCCAGCTGCGCGGCTGTCCCATTGTCAGCAAATCCTCACCCGTTAGCGAGATCCCCCGATGACGGCACCCGTTCCCTGGAGCCTTGCCTGGCGTGAGGATGGCGAGCTCGCCGCCCAGGACCAGTTCGATCTGCTGCAGAGCCTTGTGGCCAGCGAGGCGGCAACGGTGCAGCACGGGCTGGTGGTGGCGATGGAGCGGTTGCCGCTGGAGCAGGTGTGCCTGCTGGCCAGCGGTGATGTGACCGAACTGTGCGCCTGATGGTTGGCGCCTGCTGACAGATCAGGCCTTGAGGCGGCTGATCTGCAGCTCCTTGTTCATCACCCGCAGCCGCCGCAGCCCCTGGAACACCTCCTCGGGCATGCCCTTGGGCAGGTCCACCACGCTGTGGGTGTCGAAGATCTGGATCCGGCCGATGCTGCGGCCATTCAGACCGGCCTCATTGGCGATGGCGCCAACGATGTTGCCGGGCTTCACCCGATCCCGCCAGCCCACTTCGATGCGGAAGCGATCCATGTGGGCCTCCGGCGGGCCCGCTTCCTCGCGGGGCCCCCGGCGCCCGCCGGGGGCGGCCCGCTCGCCGCGCTCGCTGAAGCGATCGCGTTCGCCGCGACGGCCATCGCGGTTGCTGGGCTGCTGCCGCAGCCAGTTCTCATCGCCATGCACCAGCAGGGGCTGCTCGCCCACGGCCAGCTGCAGGGCGGCCAGGGCCAGCTGATCGGCGCTCACCCCCGCTTCCTGCCCCACCCGCTGCAGGATCTCCGACAGCAGGGCCCGCTCTTCGCCCCGGCTTTCGTCGCTGGGGGTGAGGGCCGCCGTGAGCCGCTGGCGCAGCCGATCGAGGCGGTTCTGGTTGATGGTGGCGTTGTTGGGGATGTCCATCGGTTCGATCGGACGCCCCACGGCCCGCTCCAGGCCCCCGAGGAAGCGGCGCTCCCGTGGCGTGATGAACAGGATGGCGTCGCCGCTGCGGCCCGCCCGGCCCGTGCGGCCGATGCGGTGCACGTAGGCCTCCGAGTCGAAGGGGATGTCGTAGTTCACCACCAGGGTGATGCGATCCACATCCAGACCCCGGGCCGCCACATCGGTGGCCACCAGCACGTCCACCGTGCCGTTCTTGAGCCGCTCGATCGTGCGCTCCCGCTGGTTCTGCGCTACATCGCCGTTGAGCACGGCCACGTCGTAGCCCTTGGCCTCCAGGGATTCCGCCACCGTGACGGTGATCGCCTTGGTGCGGGCAAAGATGATCACCCCCTCCTTGGTTTCCGCCTCCAGCACCCGGCTGAGGGCCTCCAGTTTCTGGGGGCCGTTCACTGTGATGTAGCGCTGGCGGATGCGGCTGGAGTCCGCCCCCTTGGTGCGGATCGTGATCTCAGCCGGATCGTTCAGATATTGATGGGAGATGCGGCGAATCTCGGCCGGCATGGTGGCGGAGAACAGCACCACCTGGCGCTTCTCGGGCAGTTGGCCCAGCACCCACTCCACGTCGTCGATGAAGCCCATGCGCAGCATTTCATCGGCCTCATCCAGCACCAGGCTGCGCAGCCCAGACAGGTTCAGCGTGCCCTGGCGCATGTGGTCCATGACCCGACCGGGGGTGCCCACCACCACCTGCACGCCGCGCTTGAGACGGGCGATCTGGTCGCGGAAGTCGGCGCCGCCGTACACGGGCAGCACCCGCAGGTGCGGCATCTTGGCGGCGTAGCTGTTGAACGAATCGGCCACCTGGATGGCCAGTTCGCGGGTGGGGGTGAGCACCAGCACCTGGGGGGTGCGTTGCTCGGGGTCGAGGCCCGCCAGCAGCGGCAGCGCGAAGGCGGCCGTTTTGCCGGTGCCGGTCTGGGCCTGGCCCACCAGGTCGCGGCCCAGCAGCAGCTCAGGGATGGCGGCCTTCTGGATCGGGGAGGGCTCGCTGTAGCCGATGGCCTCCAGGGCCTCCAGCAGTTCCGGCGCGAAGCCGAAGGCGGCAAAGCCGTTGGCCGGGTTGCTCTCTGGCTCCAGGCTGGGCTCGGCGGTGTCGAGGGGGCCGATCAGGGTGGTGCTCACCGCGGCGGCACTGGTTTCAGGTTCGAGGGTCAGCTCAGCGGCGCTGAGGTCGACCACGCAGATCTCCGTCGCGTCGCGATCGAGCGCAGGAAGATCCACAGAGCTGTTGAAGCTCTCGCAGGGGGTATGGGTCACTGGTTGAGGCAGGGCCTGGGAATTCCTTCGTCGACAGGCCGGCAGACACCC
>RGNC01000023.1 GCA_010029175.1 Synechococcaceae bacterium WB8_1B_136
ATTCGCCAGAACAGACATGGCAACTGATCTCACCTCCAGACATCCAACATCTCCCATGAGCCTGACCGGCCTACCGGCTGTGGCCACAGACCCCTGTGTGCACTGCGGCTTCTGCCTGCCCACCTGCGCCAGCTATCGGGTGCTGGGCACGGAGATGGACTCTCCGCGGGGCCGCATCCACGCCCTCAAGGCGATCGCGGCGGGAGAGCTGGAGCTGGATGCCACCACCGCCAGCCATTTCGACAGCTGCCTGGGCTGCTTCGCCTGCGTGAGCGCCTGCCCCTCGGGCGTTCGCTACGACGAACTGATCGAGGCCACTCGCCCCAAGCTGAACGCGCCCGAGCTGCGCAGTCCGGCCCAGCGGGCCTTCCGCAAACTGCTGCTGAGCTTGCTGCCCTACCCCAACCGGCTGCGGGCGGCCCTGGCGCCGTTGCGGGCCTATGCCGGCACACCGCTGCAGGCCCTGGCCCGGCGTAGCGGCCTCACGCGCCTGCTGGGGCCCCAGGTCGAGGCCATGGAGCAGCTGCTGCCGCCCCTGGCCCCCGAGGCCTTCCGCGATGGCTTCCGGCTGCTGCTGGGCTGCGTGCAGCGGCTGTTCGATCCCGCCGTGAACCAGGCCGTGGTGGAGGTGCTCTGCGCCAACGGGATCGAGGTGGTGCTGCCGCCGGATCAGGGCTGCTGCGGTGCCGTGACCCACCACCAGGGCGAACTGGAGCAAACGCGGCAGCTGGCCAGTGCCGTGATCGACAGCTTTGCGGCCGTGGTGGGCCCCGGCCGGCCAGCGGGCCCGGAACCGCTCGATGCCGTGCTGGTGGCGGCCTCCGGCTGCGGCCACACGCTTAAGGCCTACGCGGAGATCCTGAACGGCAGCGCGGACGCCGCGGGCTTCGCCGCTCGGGTGGCCGACATCCACGAGTATTTGGCCTCGCTGGGCCTAAGCGAAGCCTTCACCGCCCAGTTGGCGCCGCTGCCCCATGCCGATGGCACCCCCGCCACCGCCGAGCACCCCCTGGCGGTGGCCTATCACGACGCCTGCCACATGCTCCACGGCCAGGGCATCCGCGACCAGCCCCGCGCCCTGCTGCGGCAGATCCCCCACCTGCAGCTGCGGGAGGCCACGGAGGTGGGCGTTTGCTGCGGCAGTGCAGGCATCTACAACCTGGTGCAGCCGGCAGAAGCGGCGGAGCTGGGCCAGATCAAGGCGGCCGACCTGGCCGGCACCGGCGCCGAGCTGGCCGCCAGCGCCAACATCGGCTGCACCCTGCAGATCCGGCGCCACATGGCCGAGCAGGAGCAGCCGATTCCGGTGCTGCATCCGATCGAGCTGCTGCAGCGCAGCTGGAAAGCTGGAGCTGGCCGTTAGGCCGGGCGCTGCAGACGCTGCAGGCGCAGATCACTCACCGCGGCGATGGCGTCGAAGTCGGCATCGAAGCTCACCAGCACGGCCCCGTGGTGAATCGCCACGGCGGCCACCAGCAGATCCAGGCTGAATACCGTGCGACCGCTCTGGCGGCAGGCCTGGCCCAGGGCGATCGCCTGCTGCCACAGATCCGGCGGCGTGGCCAGGCAGGGCAGGGTGGTGAACTGGGCTGCCAACAGCCGGGCCTCCTCGGGCCGGGCTGAGCGCAGCAACTCGAAGCGCACCGGCTCGGCCAGATGGGCCTGGGGATCCAGCACGAAGGGGGCAATGAACTGCTTGAGCGCCAGCGGACTGCGGGAGCGGGTGAAATCGATCCAGAGGCTGGTGTCGAGCAGCAGGGTCATGGCGTGAGCTGCTGGTCCCGCTGGCGGTCACGCTCCCCCTCGGCCTCGAAGGTCTCCAACTCCACGCCCCAGGTTCCACTGAGGAAGCGCTCCACGATCTGGGCGCGGCGGCGCTGCTGCAGGGCCTCCTCCATCAGACGCCGGATGGCCGGCCCCTTCTTGCGCTCACCGGTGAGCTCGAGGACTTCCGCCATCTCCTGATCTGAAAGCTCGACCGTGACTTTCATGATTTTGGTGATCCAGAATCAGATTTTACGGACCCCTCGCCTCCAGCTCTGATGCCTGACCAACCCCCGGGCCGGCTGCTGCACATCCTTGGCCTGGGCTTCGGGCTGGCGGGGGCGGTGGGCGGCACGATCGGCGCCGGCATCCTGCGCACTCCGGGCCTGGTGGCGGCCCAGCTGCCCTCGGGGCCCCTGGTGCTGGGGGCCTGGCTGGTGGGCGGGCTCTATGCGCTGCTGGGGGCGGTGTGCATCGCCGAGCTGGCGGCGGCCCTGCCCCAGGCCGGTGGCTGGTATGTGTATGCCGAGCGGGCCTTCGGGCGGCGGGCCGGGCTGCTGGTGGGCTGGACCGACTGGCTGGCCCACTGCATCGGCCTGGCCTGGGTGGCCACCACCGTGGGGGAATACGGCCAGGCGCTGCTGCCGGCCGCGATTCCCCAGGAGCCTTTCGTGGCCACGCTCCTGGCGCTGCTGACGATCAGCCTGTTCACCCTGATCCAGCTGCGGGGCCTGCGGGCCAGCAGCGCCAGCCAGCTGTGGCTCAGCCTGGCCAAGGCGGTGGCCTTCCTGGCCCTGGTGGCGGGCTGCTTTCTGCTGCCTTCAGCGCTCCCAGCCGCCGCCACTCAGCCCGGGCTGGCCGTGGCGCCGCAGCTGGCCGAGCAACCCCCCGCCGCCGCCCTCGCCGCCGTGCTGGCCCTGCAGGCCGTGATCACCACCTACGACGGCTGGGCCAGCCCCGTGTATTTCGCCGAGGAGTTCAGCGACCCGGCCCGCGACCTGCCCCGCTCCCTGATCGGCGGGGTGCTGGCGGTGATGGCGCTCTATCTGTTGATCAATGCCGCCCTGTTGCACGTGCTGCCCCTGCCGCTGCTGGCCCAGGCAACCCTGCCGGCGGCCGTGGCCGCCACGGCCCTGGTGGGGCCGCTGGGGGGCGCCCTGATCACGGCGGTGGCTCTGGTGGCCCTGCTCGGACTGATCAACACCGTGGTGATGGCCGCACCGCGGATCCTCTACGGCCTGGGGCGCGACGGCCTGCTGCCCGCCTTCACCAGCCAGGTGAACGCCGGCGGCACCCCCACCGCGGCATTGCTGCTCACCAGCGGCGCGGCCACCCTGCTGGTGCTGGCGGGATCCTTCCAGCAGCTGCTGGCCCTGGGGGCCCTGCTCTATGTGAGCCTGCCCCTGGCGGGCATCGCCGCACTGGTGGCGCTGCGCTGGCGGGAACCGGATCTGCCCAGGCCGTTCCGCAGCTGGGCCTACCCGCTGCCGCCGCTACTGGTGGCGGCGGTGTCGCTGGCCTTCCTGATCGGAGCCGCCGCCAGCGATCCAGCCATCGCCCTGGCCGCCGCGGCCCTGGTGGCCCTGGCCCTGCCCGGGGCGCTGCTGGCCGAGCGCCTGGGCTGGCTCACGCCGGCTCCTGAAGGCCCTCCATCCGCGCCCACGCCTCCCTGAGACTGCCGGCATCGCCGAGGTTGCCGGGAAAGGTGAGCAGGGGCAGCTCCCCCGCCAGCACCAGCGAAAGACCCGGCAGCAGCTGGCCCTGCAGCTCCACCGCCGCCAGCCCCAGGCCATCGGCCAGCAGGGTGTGGGTGGTGATGCCGCCCTTGCTGATCAGGTAGCCCAGCTCCGGCGCCAGGGCGGCGGCCAGGCGGGCCATCAGCGCCGCCAGCTCCAGGCCGAAGCGGCGGCGCTCGGCGGCGCTGCGGCAGCTGAGCTCCCCGCGGCTGCTGAACAGCACCGGTGTGCGGCCCGCCGCCAGCACCGCCCGCAGCTGCTCCAGCCAGCCCTGCTCCAGCGAGGCCAGCAGCCGATCCGGCAGCGGCCCCTCCAGCACCCGCGCCAGCGGCGCCACGGCGATCTCCACCCCGCCGCAGCGCGGATCGGCCAACAGCTGCTCCAGCTGGGCATCGGCCAGGGGCACATGGGAGCCCACCAGCACCAGGCCCGGCCGTGGCGCACCGGTGGCATCCTGGCGGCGCAGGCCCGCCAGGCCGGCGGCATCGCGTGGTTGGGGCGGCAGCTCCACCAGGCCATTGATCAGGCTGGCGGCGGATTGGAACAGGAACCGCCGCGGCCGGCCCCAGCGCTCGGCAGCTGTTGGAGCCGTGAGCTCCCGCACCGCAGCTCCCAGGGCCGACAGCTGCTGCGGCCGCTCCGCATCCACCACCACGCAGACATTGCCCTCCAGCCCAGCCAGGCGCTGGCGCAGGCCCTCGCCTCCGGCCTCCAGCTCCGCCAGCGTGATCCTCTCCACCGCGGCCGCAGGGACCCGGCCACCACTCTTCTGCTCCACCCAGGCCGGCAGGTGGCTGGTGCTGTAGCCGAACAGCCTGTCGCGGGCGAAGGCCGTGGTGTGCACCGGCTCACCGTGCAACAGGTGCACCCCATCCACGGTGGTGCGGCCACCAGGCAGAAAGGCGGGCGCCAGCAAGGTGGCGTCGAAGGGGCCCAGCTGCGCGCTGATCACATCCCGCTCCAGCGGGAAATGACCCCGCAGGGTGGAGTCGCCGCGGCTCACGATCAGCCACTGATCGATCACCCCGGCCCGCTGGGCCTCGGCCAGGGCGACGTTGAGCGCCCGGCAGATCTCCTGCAGCCGCGCCGCCGCCGCCTCGGGGTCGAGGGCGCGGGTGTTGGCCAGGATGAACAGCAGCGGCGAGGGGTGGGCCAGCCCCCGCGCCAGGGTGGAGGCGTCCCAGCGCAGCAGCAGCGGGCAGCTGTGCACGGTCTGGGAACCGGTGGGGTCGTCGTCGATCACGACGACCGTGAGCCTGTGTGCCATGGCACCATCGTGCCGTGATGATCCCAGACCCCAGCGCGCTGCAGGAGCTGGTGCAGCAGCTGCACCGGCATGCCACCCCCTGGCTGCCGGCGGGGCTGGGCAGCCGCCTGCACTGGGGGCCACCGGTGCAGCCCGGGCCGGGCCAGACAGAACCGCTGGTGCTGAGCACGGCGCGGCTGGATCGGATCGTGGAGCACTGCGTGGGCGATTTCACAGTCACGGTGCAGGCCGGCGTGCCGCTGCAGCAGCTGCAGCAGGAGCTGGCGGCCCGCGGGCAATGGCTGGCGCTCGACTGGCCCTGGGGCAGCGGCGCCGATGGCTCGGAATCCGGCACGGTGGGGGGCCTGGTGGCCCGGGGCCTGGCCGGCGGCCTGCGCCAGCGCTATCTGGGCGTTCGCGACCAGCTGATCGGCCTGTCGCTGATGCGGGCCGATGGCACAGCCGCCAAGGCCGGCGGCCGGGTGGTGAAGAACGTGGCCGGCTACGACCTGATGCGTCTGTTCACCGGCAGCTGGGGCAGCCTGGGGCTGATCACCGAGCTCACCCTGCGCACTCTGCCCCAGCCGCGCCTGCGGCGCGGCCTGCTGCTGCAGGGCCCCCTGCCCGCCCTGGAGCGACTGCGGCGTCAGGCCCTGGCCTCGCCGCTGATGCCGGAGCTGATCGAGTGGTGGCGGCCAGCGGGCTCGGTAGCTGCCAGCGCAGCCGCGGCCCCTGAGGCGCAACCCGCCCTGCTGATCGGCCTGGCCAGCATCAGCGCCGAGGCGATCGCCGAGCAACTGGGAACCTGGTGCACAAGCGCCGAGGCCGTCGGGCTGCAGGCCGAGAGCCTCGATCCAGAGGCCCTGGCCTGCCGGCGGGCCGACACACCGGGCTCCCGGGCCAACGCGGGGGAGCAGCGCTGGCTGCTGCGGCTGGGGCTGCTGCCGGCCCAGCTGCATGAGCTGCTGGCCGACACAGCCCTGCTGCAGGGCCTGGGCTACAGCCTGGTGGCCGGCAGTGGCCTGGGGATGGCCTGGGGCAGCGCCGCAGCCGTGCCGGCCTACCGGGTGGAGGCGCTGCGGCGCCGCTGCAAGGAGCTGGGGGGAGATCTGGGCGGCACCCTCACCGTGCTGGAGCAACCGTCCGGCTCGCAGCTGCCCGCCTGGGAGAACGCCCCATCGCGGCCGCTGATCGAGGCGGTGAAGCGTCAGTTCGATCCGCTGCAGCAACTGGCCCGCGGCCGCCTGCCGGGGGTTCAGGCCTGAGGCCAGGTGATCACCCGAGAGGGCAGTGCGGCAGCAGGGCGTAGCGGCACTGCAGCTGCATCCGTTCGCCAGGCTGCAGGTTGAGCTGACGCTCGCCGCTGGCCAGGGCGCCGCGAGGCGCGGTCCAGGGTTCGAGGCACAGCATCGGCCGGGGTGGATCGGTCCACACCACCGCCAGATCCAGGGGCGCCGAGAGCTGCAACTCCACCCCCTCGGCGCTGGCCCGATCCCACAGCCGCACCGGGCCGGATGGCGCCGCCAGCAGATCCACGCCCTGCCTCAGCTGCAGCAGCTGTTCAGCCGTGGCGGCCTCCGCCATGGTGAGGTGGTTGAAGCACTGCTCCGGCAGGCCCTCCAGCTCAGCCGCCTCCAGGCTCGACAGGGCGAAATAAGGATGCAGGCCCAGGGCAAAGGGCATGGCATCGGCGGCGGGGGCACCCCCGGCCGTGCCGCCATGCTCCACGCCGGCCGTGATCGCCAGGGCCCCAGGCTCCAGGGCGTAGTCCAGCGTGAGCTCGAAGGCGAAGGGATAGTGGGCGCGGCTGGCCGGGCTGTCTGTGAGGCGCAGCCGGATCCCCTCGCCCCCCTCCAGCCGCTCGAGCTGCCAGGGCAGATCCCGGGCAAAGCCGTGCTGGACCATGGGGAACTCCCCTTGGGGCAACCGCAGGCTGTCGCCCGGCAGGTTCCCGCAGATGGGAAACAGCACCGGGATGCCGCCGCGCACGCTCTTGACCGGATCGGCAAAGCGATCCGCATCGAAATACAGCCGCTCGCGGCCATCGGCCACCCAACTGGTCACCAACCCGCCCCGCTCAGGCACCACCCGCAGCTGATCGCCGCTGGCGGCCGTGAACAGCCAGTGGGGATAGGGCTCTGCCGATCCAGCGCAGTGAACGAGGCTCATCGTGCCCAGAGGTTGTATTTGAGGATGCACCACACGGCGCGCACACCATCTTTCCAGCCGATCTTCTTGCCCTCCTCATAGGTGCGGCCGTAGTAGGAGATGCCCACCTCATAGATGCGGCAGCGGCGGCGGGCCAGCTTGGCGGTGATCTCCGGCTCGAAGCCGAAGCGCTGCTCGCGAATCGGAATCGCCTGAATGATCTCCGTGCGGAAGGCCTTGTAGCAGGTCTCCATGTCGGTGAGATTCAGATCGGTGAACATGTTGCTCAGCAGGGTGAGAAACCCGTTGCCCACCCGGTGCCAGAAGTACACCACCCGGTGCGGCGCAGCCCCCTGAAAGCGACTGCCGAACACCACATCCGCCTTGCCCTGCACAATCGGACCAATCACCAGCGGATACTCCGCCGGGTCGTACTCCAGGTCGGCATCCTGCACGATGCAGATCTCACCGCGGGCCGCCCGGAAGCCCGTGGCCAGGGCCGCCCCCTTGCCCTGGTTGCGCGCGTGCAGCAGCACGGTGAGATCACTGGCCTGCAGATCCCGCAACAGCTCGCGGGTGCCATCGCTGGAGCCATCGTCCACCACGATGATCTGCTTGGAGGCCACCGGCGCCTGGCGCACCCGCTCGATCAGATCGAGGATCGTGGCGGCCTCGTTGAAGCAGGGGATCACCACCGAGAGCAGCGGCCGCGATGCACTCGGTGCCATGAACCCGATCCGTTGAACCCTTGGGCTAGTCCAACACGGCAGGTTGATCGCCCTGGCGAAACACCACCAGCTTCTGGGCCGTGTAGGAGAGGGCCGCCAGCGGCGGAATCAACAGCAGGGCCGCCAGGTTGCGGGAGCAGCCCCAACCCGAGAGCAGCGCGATCCCGCCCCAGTTGCACCACCACAGCAGCAGGGCCAGCAGGCCATAGCCCAGGGCCGAGCGCCGGCGCAGCCGCTCCACCCGGAACACCTTCTTGCCGTAGAGCACAAAGCCCAGGGCCACGTTCAGCAGCTGGCTGAGCAGGGTGGCCCAGCCCGTGGCCATCACCAGCAGCAACCCCTGCAAGGCCCCATTGGTGAGGGCCACATTGAGGGCGCCGTAACCCAGAAAGCGGCGCTTGCGACCCCGGGGCATCGGCTGAACCATCCGCTGAGGCTGAACCATCCGCTGAGAACCCCGGTCAGAGGGAATCCAGCCACTCCAGCATCGCGCGGTTCACCTGATCGGGCACCTCGTCGTGGGGGCAGTGGCCCGCCTCCAGCACCACCTCCGTGGTGCGGGCCGGGGCGTGGCGCTGGAAGGCGCCGCGGCGGCCAGCCGCGTTGATCCAGGGGTCGCGGATGCCCCAGAGCAGCAGCAAGGGGGCCTGCAGCTGGGCGAACAGCTCATCGAGGGGCTGGCCGCGGGGGATGTCGAACACCGTCTTGAACACGCCGAAGGCGCCGGGATCGCGCGACGGCCGCAGGATCGACTCCACCAGGGCCTCATCCACGTTGGTCTTGTCGATGTACACCTGCCGCAGGGTGCGGCGCACGCTGGATGGCCGGCGCAGGTTCTCGAACAACAGCCGCTGTAGCAGCGGACTCTTGAGCAGGGCGCTGCCGATCGTGCGCCGGGCGATGGCGCCCCACCCCCTGGGCTCGGCCTGTTCATCGGAGAAGGGGCCGGCGGCATTGAGCAGCACCACCCCGGCGGCCAGATCCCCCAGGGCCACCCCGGCGGCCAAGGCGGCATAGCCCCCCAGGGAGTTGCCCACCAGCACCGTGGGCCGGCCGATGCGCTCCCGCACGTAGGCCACCAGCTGATCCCGCCAGAGGGCACCGCCATAGCTGGGCCCCTCGGGCTTGGCGCTGCGGCCAAACCCCAGCAGGTCGAGGGCGTGCACCTCGTGGTGCTCTGCCAGCACGGGGATGTTGAAGCGCCAGTGGTCGGTGGAGGCACCGAAGCCGTGCACCAGCAGAGGCTGTGGATCGGATAGCCCTGAAAGGTCCAGGGCTGGACAGCGGACACCGGCAAAGGAGCGCAGGGTGGTTGATGCTAGGGAGCGAAGACCTGCTGGATGCCACCCCTTGGCGGACTGGAGCCTGCTCAACTGGAGCGCCTTGCTGCCGGGCACAGCCCTCTGGGCCCTGGCCCTCTATGTGCCCCTGAGTGCCCCGCTGGCGCGGCTGGAGCAGGCCCTGGCGGAGGGTGGCCTCACGGACGACCTGCAACAGGCGCTGCTGGTGACCGCCAGCCTGCTGCTGGCGCTGGTGGTGGGGGCAATCACCAACCTGGGCCTGGGCTGGGCCCTGGGCCCCGGCTGGAGCACCAGCCTCGGACTGATGGCCGCCCTCTATGGCCTGTTCTGGGGCCTGGCCGCCGCCAGCCGCGAGGAGTAGCGAGTAGCGGGCGGCGCAAGTTGGAAGCTGCAGGGCGGGCTGGAATGCGCAGGCCGGAGGACGCACCCCAGACACTCTCCCTAGTTCTGTACAGGCTGTACAGAATTAGGGAGACGACGGAGCGGCATCACCTGCAGCATCAGCGGTGAGCCAACAGCAGTGAACCAGCGGAAGCCAGCAGGCGGGGGAGCGCCCGTGAGCCGACGTCAGCCGACATCCGCATCGCCAGCGCCGCCACCGCTGCTGCGGCGTCGGCGGCTGCGGCCCTCGGCAAAGCTGTCGGCCTCGCTGCCGTAGCTGCGATCCACCCAGCCACTGGCGCCGGAGGAGCGATCCGAAGCGGCGCGGGCATCACCACCACCGCCTGGTCCATAACCGCCACCGCCATTGCCGCCAGCGGCTCCGTAACCGCCGTAGCCCCCGGCGCGACCACCCGGGCGGCCTCCACCGCTGCCACCACCGCCGCTGCGGGGTTCGGCCCTGTTGATGCGCAGGGGGCGACCCATCAGTTCAACGCCCTGGAGGGCATCGATGGCGCGGGCTTCGCTGGCGGCATCGGCCAGTTCCACAAAGGCGAAGCCCCGCTTGCGCCCCGAGTCGCGCTCCAGCGGCAGGGCGCAACTGATCACTTCGCCAAAGGGAGCGAAGAGTTCCGCCACATCGTCCTGCTCCGCTCGGAAGGGCAGGTTTCCAACAAAAATGCTCACGGGCCGTCGGCGCCGATCCGGCAAAAGTTCTGCCTTTTGAGGCTAGGCCTGAAGCCGCAACTTGGCGCGCTGCAACTGCAAGCGCACCTGCTCAAACGACGTACCACCCTCACTGCGGCGGGCTGCCACCACCTGGCGGGGCTCGATTGCCGTGAAGATGTCGGCCTCGAAGGCGGGATGGAGCTGCTGCCAGCGCTCCAGCGGCAGCTGCCGCAGCAGGATCCCCTCCTGCAGGCAGGTCTTCACCAGACCGCCCACCAGCTGGTAGGCCTCGCGGAAGGGCACCCCCTTGGTCACCAGGTAGTCGGCCACATCGGTGGCGTTGGAGAAATCGGAGCCCACCGCAGCCTCCAGCCGTTCGGGCCGGAAGCTGAGACCCTCCTCCAACAGGATCGCCATCGCCTCCAGGCAGGCCAGGGTGGTGGCCACCGCGTCGAACAGGGCCTCCTTGTCCTCCTGGAAGTCCTTGTTGTAGGCCAGCGGCAGGCCCTTGATCATCACCAGCAGCCCCTGCAGGTGACCGAACACCCGGCCGCATTTGCCGCGCACCAGCTCCGGCACATCGGGGTTCTTCTTCTGGGGCATCAGGCTGCTGCCGGTGGCGCAGCGGTCGGTGAGTTTCACAAAGCCAAACTCCTCGCTGGCCCAGAGGATCACCTCCTCGCTCAGGCGGCTGAGGTGCACCATCACCAGGCAGGCGGCGGCGCTGAACTCCACGGCGAAGTCGCGGTCGCTGACGGCATCGAGGCTGTTGGCATACACCTCCTCGAAGCCGAGGGCCGCGGCGGTGTGGCGCCGATCGATCGGCACCGGCGTGCCCGCCAGGGCGGCCGCCCCCAGGGGGCAGATGTTCACGCGCTTGCGCAGGTCCCGCAGGCGGGCGCGGTCGCGCTCGGCCATCTCCACGTAGGCCAGCAGGTGGTGGGCCAGGCCGATGGGCTGGGCCCGCTGCAGGTGGGTGTAGCCCGGGATCATCACCTCGGCATGGGCCTCGGCCTGGGCCAGCAGGGCCCGCTCGAAGCGCACCAGGGCCGCATCGATGGCATCGATCTGGCCCCGCAACCACAGGCGCAGGTCGGTGCCCACCTGGTCGTTGCGGGAGCGGCCGGTGTGCAGCTTCTTGCCCAGGGGGCCCAGGATCGCAATCAGGCGACGCTCCACGGCGAAGTGCACGTCCTCGTCCTCGAGGCCGGGATTGAATTGGCCGGCGGCCGCCTCGGCCCGCACCTGCTCCAGGCCCGCCACCAGCTGCTCGGCCTCCTCGGCCGTGAGCACTCCAGTGCTGGCGAGCATGCGGGCATGGGCGATCGAGCCGTCCAGGTCCTGCTGCAGCAGGGTGATGTCGAACCCGATCGAGGCGTTGAAGCGCTCGATGGCCGGATGCAGCCCCTCCTCGAAGCGATCACTCCAGCTGCCGGCCTTGCCACCGGTAACGCCGGACATCTCAGGGGCTGCCATCGAACCGGAACTGCCGCAACTGCTCAGCTTGGCAGGCAGCTGACCGGAGCCCCTCAGGTGGGCAGCGACGGCAGCATCACTTCCTCGCGCACCTTGAGAACCACCATCGAGGCGTCGTCCTCCAGGGGTCGGTCGACACCCACGAAGCGATCGAGGCGGGCAAACAGCTGATCGAGGATGCCCTGGGCGCCGGTGCCGGAGCGGCAGGCCCCGTGCAGGGCCCGAATCAACCGCTCCTCGTCGAAGCGCTCGCCGTTCAGCCCCGGTGCTTCGGTGACGCCATCGGTGTAGTAGAGCAGCACATCACCGGGGTCGAGCACGATCTGCTCGCAGCCGTAGTGGGCCTCCGGCTGCAGGCCGATCAACAGGCCCGGGGCGTCGAGCCGATCCACGGCGTTGCGAAGCCGCCTCCAGATCAGCGGCGGGTTGTGGGCGGCGTTGGCGTAGCGGAGCAGGCGCGTGCGGGGGTCGAAATCGGAATAGAAGAGGGTCACGAACCGGTGCGAGTGGGCCAGGTCTTCCTGGGCCAGCTGGTTGAGGTCGTGCAGGATGCGATCCGGCGGCAACCCACTGAGCACCTCGGCCCGCAGCATGCCCCGCAGCAGGGTCATCAGCAGGCCAGCGGGCACGCCCTTGCCCATCACATCTCCCATCACCAGGGCCCAGCGGCCCTGCTCGCGGCGGCGGCCCAGCAGCTGGGGGCGGGTGGGGATGAAGTCGTAGTAATCGCCGCCCACCTGAAAGGCGGGGCGGCAGCGGGCGGCCAGTTCCACCCCCTCGATCAGCGGACAGTGATCCGGCAGCAACTGGGCCTGGATCTCGGCGCCGATGCTCATCTGGCGGTCGATGCGCTCATGGCGGCGGGCCTCCTGCACCAGGGCATCGTTTTCGATCGCCACACCGGTGAGATCCGCCACCAGCTGCACGTGGCGGCGATGCACTTCACTCCAGCTGAAACCCGTTTTGGCCCCGAACACATACAGCCGGCCCCGCGGCCGGCTGCGGGACACCACCGAGGTGCCGAACAGGGGCCGATCCGCCAGCTGCCGCTGGATCAAGCCATCGAGGCGCGCCGCCACGGCCTCCTCACCGGAGGCCTCCAGCAGCTCACGATCCTCAAGGCTGGCCAGCTGGCGCACCAGCTCCGCGCAGGCCGCTGGCGGGGTGGCATGGAGCTGCTCCCGCCAGAGGCGACCATCGGGGTGAAACACCACCAGCAGGGCCCCCTCGGCCTCCACCAGCCGCGAGGCCAGCAGCGGCACCAGTTCCAGAAAGCGCCCCAGGTTGGTGAAGCTGCGCAGGGCAAATCCGAGCGAGGCCAGCAGCTCCTGGTTGCGGTGCTGCTCCTTGCTGAGGCTGTCGAGCAGCTGGCGCAGCGAGGCCGTAGCCGTGAGGGGCGGCGTGCTGCTCACCGAGCGGCCGCGAAGAGCCCGCAAGATAGCGGGGGTTCAGCGGGCCAGCAGAGCTTCCACAAATTCGAAGCTGTTGAAGGGGCGCAGGTCTCGGATGCCCTCGCCGGCACCAATGAAGCGGATCGGTAGCCCCGCCTCCGACGACACCGCCAAGGCAACGCCACCGCGAGAGCTGCCATCCAGCTTGGTGAGCACCACGCCGGTGAGGCCGGCGGCACTGGCAAAGGCCATGGCCTGCTTGAGGCCGTTCTGCCCCTGGCTGGCATCGAGCACCAGCAGCGACTGCACCACGGCCTCGGGAGCCAGCTTGTCGACGATGCGCCGCACCTTGGAGAGCTCCTCCATCAGGTTGTGCTTGGTCTGCAGGCGACCGGCGGTGTCCACCAGCACCAGATCGGTGCCTTTGGCCTTGGCGGCGCCGATGGCATCGAACACCACGGCGGCGGGATCGGCATTGGCGGAGGGGTTGGAGATCACCGGCACACCGCTGCGCTCGCCCCACACCTGCACCTGCTGCACAGCGGCGGCGCGGAAGGTGTCGGCAGCGGCGATCAGGCAGCTGTAGCCGCTGCGAATGGCCAGATTGGCCAGCTTGCCGAGGGTGGTGGTCTTGCCGACCCCGTTCACCCCCACCATCAGCCACACGTTCAGCCGACCGCGCTCGGGGGCGAGCAAGGTGGCGCCACTGGCGCGGATCGGCGCCTCCAGCAACCCCTGCAGCTGCTCCTTGAGGAAACGGATCCCCTCGGTGGGGTCCACCACCTCGCGATTCATGCGCTCCCGCAGGGCCTCCAGCACCTGATCGGTGGCCTGCACACCCACATCGGCCCGCAGCAGCAGGGTCTCGAGCTCGTCGAGCACCTCGGGGCTGAGGGGATCGTCGCCGAGGGAATCCAGCAGCTGGGTCACGAAGCCCTGGCGGGTCTTCTCCATGCCGCGGCGCAGGCGGCCCAGCCAGTCGATCTCCTCCAGGGAGATGTCGTCGAGCTGGCGGCCCTGGGCGGCCAGCACCTCCGCCGACCAGGTGAAGGTGTCGTCGAAGGCACCCAGCTGGGGGGCGGCCTCATCGGCGGCAGCTGCCGGAGCGGCCGGAGCGGCGGCGGAGCCCGCGGCTGGTGCCGCTTCCGGTACGGGTGCCTCAATGGCGCGGGCCAGCAACTCCTGCTGGCGCTGGGCGCGCTCGGCAGCGGCGCGCTCCAGCAGGGAGAGCCCGGGGGCGGCGGGAGGCTCGGGCTCGAGTTCGGGCTCGGGGGGCCGCTCCAGCACGTCTCCCGAATTCCGTACAGGCTGTACAGAATTCGGGAGAGTGTGGGGGAGATTCGGGCTGAAGCTCGTTCGAGGCCTGGACCTGCCGCTCAGCCTCCTGCTGAGCTTTGAGGCGGGCGTAGGCCTGGCGGGCCCAGTCGAGGGCGTCCTGATCGACCGCACCCACGGCCGGGGCTTGTTCCGGCTCGGCAGCTGCGGGCGCTGGCGGGGCCGGAGGCTCCTCGGCCGGCACGGGCTCCGGGGCCGGTTCCGGCTGGGACGGCTCCAGGTTCTGGGGGGCCGCGCTGCGATTGAACCAGTCGAAAACCATCGGGATCTCGCTCCTCAGCCGGCGTTGGCGCTGGCGCTGGTGAAGCGGCGCAGCACGCCGTTGATCATGCGGCGACCCTGCTCGTCGCTGTAGCGGTTGGCCAGTTCCACCGCCTCGTTGCAGGCCACGGCCGGGGGCGTGTGGAACTGCTCGATGTCCACGGCGGCCAGGCGGAGGATGTCGCGGTCGATGCGGGGCAGACGGCTGAGGCGCCAGCCCTCCATCACGGCATCAAGGCGCTGGTCGAGGTCGGCGCGGTGGCGCAGCACGGCACGGGCGCGATCGATGGCGCCGCGGCGGATCTCCTCCTGATCCGCGAGCATCAGCAGCCGCGGCAGCTCCAGGCTGGCGGAGAGGCGGTTGAGACCGTGTTCGGCATGGGTGAGTCCCTCCTGCAGGTGCTGGCGCACCCGCGGCAGCTGCTCAGCGCCCTCCTGCTGCAGTTCGCTGTCGAGCAATTGCTGCTGGGCGGCCTGCAGATCGCTGGCGGCCTGGTCGAGGGCCTCGCGCACGTGCTGGCTGAGGGAGGCCAGGGCCTGGTGCAGCAGGGTGTCGAGGCCGGTGTCGGCGGCGGGAGCAGCAGCGCCAGAGCCGGCAGGCTGACGATCACTGGTCTGGCCCAGCATCAGCAGGGCCAGTTCACGGGCGACGGTGCGGCTCTGCATCAGGCCTTGTTGGAGGGGATGGGGGAATAGGAGGGGGCCCGGAGCTGGGCCAGCAGGCTGGAGAAGCTGCGGCTGGCGGGGGTTTCACGCTCGTCGGGATTCACGATGCCGGCCGAGATGATCGTGCGGAAGGCATCCTCCACCGAGAGTTCCAGGTCGCGCACCGAACCCTCCGGCACCACGGCATACCAGCCGGTGGTGGGGTTGGGCGCCGTGGGGATGAACACGCTTAGCATCGGCTGCTCGAAGCCGGCGGAGAGGGTGGCCCCCAGCACGCCGGTCACGAAGCCCAGGGCATAGAGCCCCTCGCGGGGGTATTCCACCAACACCACGCGGCGGAAGCGGCTGGAGTTGTCGCGCAGGAACGTTTCCAGCAGCTGCTTGAGGGTTTTGTACACCGCACCCGCCACGGGGATGCGCTGCAGCGTGCCCTCGCCGAATTCCAGCAGCCAGCGGCCCACGATGTTGCGGGCCATCAGGCCGATCAGCAGGATGGCCAGCAGCGGCACCAGCAGACCCAGCCCCAGGTTGATCAGCTCCTGGAGGATCGGGTTGAGGGTGTTGAACGGGTTGAGCTGCTTGGGGATCGAGGTGAGGAACGCCAGCACGAAGCGGCTCACCGTGGTGGCCAGCCAGATGGTGGTGGCCAGCGGGATCACCACCAGCAGGCCGGCGATCAGATCGTTCTTGAGATCCTGCTGGAGGCGGTCGCCCAGCGGCTGATCAGGTCTGGGACTGGATTGCACCAACGGGGGGCCCGGCTCTCCGGTCAGCAGATACCAGCCTGCAACTTAGCCAGCCGCCCTCACAGCACGGCCGCGAAGGCCAGCAGGGTGAAGGCCACCAGCAGCACAATCGCGGCGCCGGTGCCGCCGATGCGGCGCTGGTTGGAAGCCAGGTCGCGGCGACGCTCCGCCTGCTTGAGCTGGTTATCGGCCTGCTTGAGCTGCCGGTCCATGAAGGCCTTCGCGGCCTGCTGCTTCTGCTCGTTGGTGGCGGCGGCGGGGATCTGGCCGGCCTGCTCGCCCTGGGCGATCACCTGCTCCACCACCTGGGGGTTTTGCAGCTGGGTGCGGGCCATCTCCAGTTGACCCTTCTGGGCCAGCAGGGCCTGGTTGGCCTGGTCGCTGAGGGTGCGATCACCGCTGATGCTCACCGGAATGGTGACCAGCAGAGCCAGCGCCAGCAGGCCGCTGAGGATGCAGACAAACCAGCGCAGGGGCGTGCGGCCGGCGTGGGGATCCTCCAGGCGGGAGCCCAGAAGCATCAGCAGCAGGCCCACGAAGGCCAGGGGCGACTGGGTGGCCAGGGTGGACGCCACAAGTTGGCGAAAGCTCTCCTCACCCCAGCCGTTCACCGCCAGCACCGCCAGCAACTGCAGAGCCAGCAGCAGCACGAGGGTGAACCCCAGCCAGCGGAGCAGGGTGCTGGTGCGACCGGTTGCAGACGAGCTCACAGTGGGTGAAACGCAGTCGCGCAATCGTAGGGGCGATGGGCTGATGGGGCACGCGGGCGCCCAGCTGGCGCAACAGATCAAGCAGCAGGCCCGCGCCCTGGGGTTCGATCCGGTGGGCATCGCGGCGGTGCCGCCCGGGCCGCGGCTGGCCCTGCGCACGGCGGCCCTGGAGCGCTGGCTGGCGGCCGGGCACCAGGCGAGCATGGCCTGGATGGCCGACCCGCGCCGGCGGGATGTGGAGCTGCTGCTGCCGGGGGTGCGCAGCCTGGTGGCGGTGGGGTTGTCGTATTACGTGGCGGCGGAGCGGGCCCCCGGCGGCCTGGCGGTGGCCCGCTACGGCTGGGGCCGCGACTACCACCGGGTGATCGACGGCCGCCTGCGGCAACTGGGCCGCTGGCTGGAGGCCGAGGTGCCAGGGGCGCGCTGGCGGGCCTGCGTGGACAGTGCCCCGCTGCTCGACAAGGCCTGGGCCGAGGAGGCCGGCCTGGGCTGGATCGGCAAGCACGGCAACCTGATCCACCGCGAGCGGGGCTCCTGGCTGCTGCTGGGCCACCTGCTCACCGATCTGGAGCTGCCGGCCGATGCTCCGGGGCGCCCCCAGTGCGGCGCCTGCAGCGCCTGCCTCGACGCCTGCCCCACCGGCGCCATCCCGGAGCCGTTCGTGGTGGATGCCCGCCGCTGCATCGCCTTCCACACGATCGAAAACCGCGATCCCGAGCTGCCCGCCGCGATCGTGGCGGGGCTGGGCCCCTGGGTGGCCGGCTGCGACATCTGCCAGGACGTGTGCCCCTGGAACCAGCGCCAGCTGGAGAGCAGTGCAGACCCGGATGTGCAGCCGCGGCCCTGGTGGCTGGAGCTGCGGGCCACCGAAGCGCTGGCCTGGAGCGATCAGGCCTGGGACGAGAAGCTGCGGGCCTCGGCCCTGCGGCGGATCAAGCCCTGGATGTGGCGGCGCAACATCCGCGCGGCGATGGCCGGCAAGCGCGACAGCGCCAACGGCGCCAACAGCGGCCCCAGCGGCTGAGGGCTGAATTCGCCCGGGGGCACTGAGCCCAGCGGCACTGAGCACGGCGGCCCTGAGCCCGACCGGGGACCGGGAGACCCTCGCAGAAGTCTCCGGGATTCTGTACACAACAGGCGATTGCTGTACAGAATTTGGCAGCGCCCGCGCAAAGCCCGGGCCATCACGCCGTCCCCGCCCCCCACGAGGGCCTGGCGATCCCAGATGCGGCGCGGCGGGGACTGCCTAGGCTAGGGGGTGATTGTGCTGTGTCGATGGCTGCGCGCTGGTTGAGATCTCTGGCGACAGCAGCTCTGATGGTGCCCCTGGCGATGGCGGCCATGGCGCCGGCCCGCGCCATGGTGCCCTACGTGATGATCCCCAGCCCCCAGACCCTGGAAGGGGCTGGGCTGGGCATTGCCCAGGCGGCGGCGCGGCTGCTGCGGATGGGCCAGGCGGAGGACGCCGCCAAGCTGGCGGCCCTCACGGTGCAGCTGATTCCCGCCGACCCCCGCGGCTGGGTGTTGCTGGCGGAGGCCCAGCTGCGCAGCGGGCAGGAGAAGGACGCGGCCAAATCGCTGGCCCGGGCCAAACAACTCGATCCCGACAATGCCGGCATCCTGTTCGCCCAGGGCTCCCTGGCCCTGCGGGACAGCAAGCCCAAGGAGGCGGCGACGCTGATCCAGCAGGGCCTGCGGCTCGATGGCAAGAACGCCGGTGCCTACTTCGATCTGGGCAACGCCTACATCCTGATGGGCAACGCCGGCTCCGCCCTGGGGGCCTTCGAGAAGGCGGCCTCACTGCGCAACGACTTCTGGGAGGCGATCAACAACCAGGCCCTGGTGCTGTTCGAGCAGAGAAAGGACTCCGAAGCGATCAAGCGCTGGCGCCGGGTGCTGACCATCCGCGCCAACGCCTCCGAGCCGATGCTGGCCCTGGCGGCGGCCCTGAACGGTGAGAAACCGGGCAACCCCGAGAGCCTGCAACTGGCCCACCAGGCCCTGGCGGGTGAGCCCAACTACGTGCTGGAGAGCTTCCAGAAGGAGCAGCTCTGGGGCGAGCGGCTGCGGGCGGCCACCAAGAAGCTGCTGGCCCAGCCCAGCCTCAAGGCCGATGTGGAGCGGGCCCAGGCCAACGCGGGCGGCAGCAGCGCCCAGAACGAGGAGTGACCAGCACGGGCATCAGGAGCAAAGCGTGATCCGGCCTGGCCAGTATCTGTAGGCTGAGCGCCACCATTCGCCCTCCCACCCCAGCACTGGATGCCCGAGGAGCGCCCCGAGGAATCGATCGGCAAACGCATCGAGCCGATCGCCCTGCATCAGGAGATGCAGCGCTCCTACCTCGAATACGCCATGAGCGTGATCGTGGGCCGGGCCCTGCCGGACGTGCGCGATGGCCTCAAACCGGTGCAGCGGCGGATCCTGTTCGCGATGCACGAGCTGGGGCTCACCCCGGATCGGCCCTACCGCAAGTGCGCCCG
>RGNC01000221.1 GCA_010029175.1 Synechococcaceae bacterium WB8_1B_136
AGCAACAGCTGGATCAACAGGAAATGGCCCAGGTGATTGGTGGCCATCGAGATCTCATAGCCCTGGGGTGAGCGCTCGGGCTGCTTCAACCGCGGCTTGTACACGGCGGCATTGATCACCAGGGCATCGATCGGCAGGCCCACCGAGGCCACCAGGGTTTCCACACCCACCCGCACGCTGTCGAGGTCGCCGAGGTCGATGCGCAGGTGGTGCAACCGCTCGGAGGGGATGGCCAGGGAGTCGGCGGCGGCGGCGGCCCGCACGGGATCCCGGTTGGCCGTGATCACGGTCCAGCCACGATCCACCAGGGCCTTCACCGCGTTGAGCCCAACGCCGGAGGTGGTGCCGGTGATCAACACCGTGCCGGGTTGGCATGCCGCGCCGAGGCCGCTGCCGAGGGATGGGGACATCGAAGTGGAGGAGCCTTGAACCATGGACCCTGCGCGTGGCGGGGGATCAACCTACGGATGAGGGGGTGTCGTCACGGGCCTGGCGCCGTGGGCCTCAACAGTTGGAAACGGGGCTTGGCTGTCGGGGTTGTGCTGCTGCCACACCACGCGCATGCGGTTCGGGGCAATCCACTGGTCCTGCTCCTCGATCAGCCGTTGCTCACCGCCGGTGGCAAACAGGCGATCGAAGCGGTTCTGGGCCTTGAGCAATTTGGCCTGCTGGATTCCGAGCACGGCGCTGATCTCGCCGTAGCGGTCCATGCGGGTCTGATAGGCACTGGTGAGACGCACCAGGCTCACCACCGCCACCAGGGCAAGACCCGTTTTCAGGCTCAGGCCGATCAGACTGCACACCAGTTCCTGATGGGCGCTGGAGCTGGCCAGGGTGGTGGCGCTGGCCGGATGGCCTTGGCCAGCGGCGACGGGCTGGCCCCTGAGCGGCACCTCGGCCTGGGGCACAGGCCGGATCTCGTTGCGCTGATCAGCCGTTCGCAGGTGGCCGTGGGAGCGTGGTCTCTGGCCAGCGGATCTCCGCTGCGCTGGGGCAACTGGCCGAGAGGTGCTCAAAGCTGAAAAAGGTGGATTCAGGCCCGCTTCTAGCAGGGCTGAATCCACCTTTCAAGGGACATGCAGGCAAGCGAGATGCCGGATGTTCCGCTGGGGCCTGCGCCGATCAGGCGCGGTACAGGCTGGCGGCCAGCCGCACGGCGAGAACGCCCGCATGGGCTGCCACCACCAGGGCAATCAGCACTTCGGCCTGGGTGAGGGACGAAACCATGACCTGTTCGAAGCAAAAAGTCGTTCCCATTGTTCCCGCGGATGCAACGGAGCACCAGCCGCAGGCCCTTGCCTGTCACAGCTCGACACTGCCTGGAGCGGCTCCGGGCTCGCTACCGTCTGCATCTCTCCGCTGCCTCCGCCGGTGTCCGCCGCCGCATCCGCCGCCCCTCAGCAGCTGCTGATCACGGCCCAGCAGGTGAGCCGGAGGGATCTGGTGGCGCTGCAGCCCTGGTATGCCCTGGAGCCGCAGCAGTTGCTGGAACGCAGTGGCCAGCTGGAACTCCTGTTCGACTGGCCGCGTCAGGATGATGACCCGCGCGAGCTCTCCGAGATCCCCGAGCTGCGGCTGTGGAGTCTGCGGGCCGATGCGCTCTGCCCCTGGTTGCCGCTGCTGCTGGAGCGCAGCGGTGGCCAGCTCACCCGCCATGTGGCGATGCTGCTGCCCCACCGTTTCAGCCGCGGCGAGGGAATTCGCTTCGCTCCCGACAGCCTCGAACTGTGGATGACCCACCGGCTCTATCTGCTCGACCACTGGTCGCGCAGCCACAACCTGAGCTGCCGCGGCAACCTGGAGCAGCTGGCCGCCGTGCTGGGCTTTGAGCTGGATGCCAGCTTCTGGGACGGACTCGACTGAGCCCCGATCGAGCCGCCAGCTCGCAGCCGGTCAGCCGGCCGTCATGGCCAGCTGGATCGCTCGGCGGGCACCATCGAGAGCCAGCAGCGCCGTGAGGCCCCGCAGCATCCACACCAGCTGCTGCTCAGACACCCTCTGCAGGCGGCTGGCGGACCACTGGGAGGCCAGGGCCGCGGTGCCGCCCAGCAACAGGCCCATGGCCAGGTTGCCGCGGCCATCGTCCACAAAGGCGAAGGCCGCCGCCGAAGCCGAGGCGCAGACGGCCATCGTGCTCAGCCGGATCGCCAGGTAGACCCGCATCTTCAGGGCGCGCACCATCAAGGGCACCATCACCAGGCCCGGGAACACAATCAGCAAACCCATCACCACCACCTGTGACACCAGGAAGGGCATCACACCCTTGATGACATCATGCATGGGAATGCGCCCCACGCCGCACACAACGTTGAGCACGGTGCCAACCGGGGGCGTCAACAGCCCGATGGCGTTGTTGATGATAAACAGCACGCCAAAATAAACAGGATCGATGCCGGCCTGGCGCACCAAGGGCATCAGCACCGGCGTGAGAATCAAGACCGTGGGCGCGAAATCCAGCGCGGTGCCGACGATCAACACCAGCAGCATCAGCATGGTCATCATCAGCATCTTGTTGTCGATGAAGGGCTGCAGCAGTTGCACCATCTGCGCCGGGATGTTGGCGATCGTGATCAGCCAGGCTGACACCAAGGCCGCAGCCACAAGAAACATCACCACCGATGAGGTTTTGGCCGCATTCAGGGCGATGCGATACAGGTCCCGGACCTTGATCTCGCGGTAGACGAACAGCCCCACCACCAGCGAGTACACCACCGCCACCACAGCCGCCT
>RGNC01000222.1 GCA_010029175.1 Synechococcaceae bacterium WB8_1B_136
CGGGTGCTGGAGAACCTGGGCGTGGATCTGGCCAAGGTGCGCAACCAGGTGATCCGCATGCTCGGCGAAACCGCCGAGGTGGCCAGCGGTGGCGGCGGCGGCGGCAAGGGTTCCACCAAGACCCCCACCCTCGATGAATTCGGCAGCAACCTCACCCAGCAGGCCGCCGACGGCAAGCTTGACCCCGTGGTGGGCCGCCAGCACGAGATCGAGCGGGTGATCCAGATCCTGGGCCGCCGCACCAAGAACAACCCGGTGCTGATCGGTGAACCTGGCGTGGGCAAAACCGCCATCGCCGAGGGCCTGGCCCAGCGCATCAACGCCGGCGATGTGCCGGACATCCTCGAAGACAAGCGCGTTCTCACGCTCGACATCGGCCTGCTGGTGGCCGGCACCAAATACAGGGGCGAGTTCGAGGAGCGCCTCAAGAAGATCATGGAGGAGATCCGGGGCGCCGGCAACGTGATCCTGGTGATCGATGAGGTGCACACCCTGATCGGCGCCGGTGCCGCTGAGGGGGCCATCGACGCCGCCAACATCCTCAAACCGGCCCTGGCCCGCGGCGAGCTGCAGTGCATCGGCGCCACCACCCTGGATGAATACCGCAAGCACATCGAACGGGATGCCGCCTTGGAGCGCCGCTTCCAGCCGGTGCAGGTGGGCGAACCCTCTGTGCAGGATACGATTGAAATCCTGCGCGGTCTGAAGGAGCGCTATGAGGCCCACCACCGGCTGAAGATCGCCGATGAGGCGATTGTGGCCGCCGCCACCCTGGGAGATCGCTACATCTCCGATCGCTTCCTGCCCGACAAGGCCATCGACCTGATCGATGAGGCCGGCAGCCGCGTGCGCCTGATGAACTCCAAGTTGCCCCCGGCCGCCAAGGAGGTGGACAAGCAGCTGCGGGAGATTCAGAAGCAGAAGGAGGAGGCCGTCCGCGAGCAGGACTTCACCAAGGCCGGCGAGCTGCGCGACAAGGAAGTGGAACTGCGGGAGCAGATCCGCTCCATCCTCCAGACCCGCAAGGGCGAAGAGGTTGCAGCGGAAACCGAGGAGGGCGGCGCTGAAGTGGAAGCCGTTGCCACCAGCTCCAACGGGGAGAGCGAGGCCGGCAGCACCCCGATGGTCACGGAGGAGGACATCGCCCAGATCGTCGCCTCCTGGACCGGCGTTCCGGTGCAGAAACTCACCGAGAGCGAGTCGGCCAAGCTGCTGAACATGGAGGAAACTCTCCACCAGCGCCTGATCGGCCAAGACGAAGCGGTGAAGGCCGTGTCCCGCGCCATCCGCCGCGCTCGGGTGGGTCTCAAGAACCCCAACCGCCCGATCGCCAGCTTCATCTTCTCCGGCCCCACCGGTGTCGGCAAAACGGAGCTCACCAAGTCGCTGGCGGCCTACTTCTTCGGCAGCGAAGACGCCATGATCCGCCTTGACATGTCGGAGTTCATGGAGCGCCACACGGTCAGCAAGCTGATCGGTTCGCCTCCGGGCTATGTGGGCTTCAACGAAGGCGGCCAGCTCACCGAAGCGGTGCGGCGGCGTCCCTACACCGTGGTGCTGTTCGATGAGATCGAAAAGGCCCACCCCGATGTGTTCAATCTGCTGCTGCAGCTGCTGGAAGACGGTCGTCTGACCGACTCCAAGGGCCGCACGGTGGACTTCAAGAACACCCTGATCATCATGACCTCCAACATCGGTTCGAAGGTGATCGAGAAGGGTGGCGGCGGCCTAGGCTTCGAGTTCTCCGGAGCCGATGCCGAGGAAACCAACTACAACCGCATCCGGTCCCTGGTGAACGAGGAGCTGAAGCAGTACTTCCGCCCTGAATTCCTCAACCGTCTCGACGAGATCATCGTCTTCCGTCAGCTCACCCGCGACGAAGTGAAGGAAATCGCCGAAATCATGCTCAAGGAGGTGTTCGGCCGCATGGAAGAAAAGGGCATCCACCTGTCGGTCACCGAGGCCTTCAAGGAGCGGCTGGTGGAAGAGGGCTACAACCCCAGCTATGGCGCACGCCCCCTGCGCCGCGCTGTGATGCGCCTGCTGGAGGATTCCCTGGCCGAGGAGTTCCTCTCCGGCCGCATCGGAGAAGGCGATTCCGCCATTGTCGATGTCGACGACAACAAGCAGGTGGTGATCCGCAAGAGCAGCAACGCCGCCCCCGTCCCTGCCCTCGCTGGCGCCACGGCTTAGATCCCAGCCAATCGCCAGCTTCGCGAACTCACCCACCCAACAACAGACCCCAAGCCCTCAGCCCAGCTGAGGGCTTTTTCATGGCTGGCGGGCGAAGGCCAAGAGGCGAGCCGACTGGCTACTGGTTTACTGGCCACTGGCTAGCTGCGGCGGGTGCTGGCGCGATCGAGACCCCTGCGCAGCGCTTGGTGATCACGAGCACCTACAAGCAGACCTGACAGCAAAACCCCTCCGGCCAGAGCGCCCATTGGCATCGGCAAGGCAACCACCAACCAGGATCGGCAGACAATCAGGCCGAGCGCTCTGCTGAGTCATTGAGCCACAAAGACACCATGAACATGATGGCCAACCCCCACCTACCCGGATGACAGCAACAACAAAGCAGGCCTGCAACCACCCCTGATCCCCGCCAGCGCAAAAGCCAACAAAAAAGCCACCCCAAGGGGTGGCTTTCTGTGAAGTCATCCAGCCA
>RGNC01000223.1 GCA_010029175.1 Synechococcaceae bacterium WB8_1B_136
ACGGCAGCAGGAGGCCGCCGAGGAGGCTGCGGCCCTGCTGGCCCGCACGGAGCTGCTGCACGAGGAGTTGCTGCAGCGCTGGCAGCAGCAGAAGGAGCAGAGCGCGGAGCTGCAGGAACAGCGCCGCCAGCAGCTGGAGCGCTCGATCCGCGATGGCCAGCAGGAGGTGCGCCGGATCATCCGTCGCCTGCGCCAGGGCCGGGATGCGGACACGGCCGCCCTGGGGGAGTCGGCCCGGCAGGCCGGCCAGCGCCTCAAAAAGCTGGAGCAGCAGCACCGGCCGGCGCCGGATCGCCGCGAGCACCGCGGTTGGCTGCCGAAGATCGGCGATCGGGTGCGGGTGCTCTCCCTGGGCAAGGCCGGGGAGGTGCTGGCCCTCTCCGACGATGGCCGCGAGCTCACGGTGCGCTGCGGCGTGCTGCGCCTCAACCTGGAGCTGGTCGCCATCGAGGGGCTCCACGGTGAGAAGCCCGCCCCGCCGGAGCCGGCCGCGCGGGTGGCGATCAGGAGTCGCCGCCATGGCGTCAGCCGTGGGCCCCAGGTGCGCACGGAGCGCAACACCGTGGATGTGCGCGGCCTGCGGGTGCATGAGGCCGAGGCCGCGGTGGAGGAGCAGCTGCGGGCCGCCACTGGCCCCCTATGGGTGATTCACGGCATCGGCACCGGCAAGCTCAAGCGCGGGCTGCGGGAGTGGCTGGCCACGCTGCCCTACGTGGAGCGGGTGAGCGATGCCGAGCAGGGCGATGGCGGCCAGGGTTGCAGCGTGATCTGGCCGAAGTAGGGCCGGTTGTTCAGCCCAGCTGGGGCAGCACCGGTTCGGGGCCGCTGGGCACGGCGGCCGGCTCCGGCCTGGGGATGGCCTCCCCCTCGGCATCGAACAGGCGCCAGCCGCCGGGATCCACCTCCAGGTGCACGCTCTGGCCCGGCTGCACCTGCTGATCGGGATCGGCCCGCAGCTGCACCAGGTGGTCGCTCTCCAGCAGGCGGCAGGTGAGCAGTTGCTCGTTGCCGAGGGCCTCGCTGTGGCTCACCTCCGCCGCCAGGTTGCGGTTCGCGGCGGGGGCCAGCTTCAGATGCTCGGCCCGCAGGCCCGCGGTGAGCTCCTCCGCTCTGCCTCTGGCCTGCCACTGCACCAGGGCTTCCGCCATGGGGCCCTCCGGCAGGAAGCGCTTGCCGCCCAGTTGCAGCTGGCCGCCTGCCACGCTCAGCACCGGCAGCAGGTTCATCGGCGGGCTGCCGATGAACTGGGCCACAAACAGGTTGGAGGGCCACTGGTAGAGCTCCATCGGCGTGCCCAGCTGCTGCAGCGCCCCGCGGTTGAGCACGGCGATGCGGTGGCCCATGGTCATGGCCTCCACCTGGTCGTGGGTCACGTAGACGGTGGTGGTGCCCAGGCGCCGCTGCAGCTCCACGATCTGGGCGCGGGTGCCGGTGCGCAGCTTGGCGTCGAGGTTGCTGAGGGGTTCATCCATCAGGAACACCGCCGGTTGGCGGGCGATGGCGCGGCCCAGGGCCACCCGCTGCTTCTGGCCGCCGGAGAGCTCCTTGGGCAGCCGGTCGAGCAGGGCCCCGAGCTCCAGGGTGTCCGCCACCTCGCGCACCCGCTGCTCGATGCGGGCTTCGCGGCTGGAGGGGAACCGCAGCGGTGCCGGCAGCCCTCGGGTGGCCCGGTGCAGGCGATCGCCGAGCTGCTGCAGCGGCGTGCGCGGGCGCTGGCGCCGCAGTCCGAAGCCGATGTTGTCCGCCACCGTGAGGTGGGGGTAGAGGGCATAGCTCTGGAACACCATCGCCACATCCCGCTGGGCCGGGGGCAGGCCGGTCACGCAGCGATCGCCCACGAACACGTCGCCGGAGCTGGGGGCTTCCAGGCCCGCCAGCAGCCGCAGCAGTGTGCTCTTGCCGCAGCCGGAGGGCCCCACCAGCACCAGGAATTCGCCGTCGGCGATGGCCAGATCCAGTTGCCGAAGCACCTCCACCGGTGCGCTTCCCCGCCGCGGCGGGTAGGTCTTGCTGACCTGCTGGAAGCGAACCTCTGCCAAGACGGGCCTGCGCGAGGGCCCGATCCTAGGGTTGGTCAAATGCAGTTCATTGATCAGGCCCGCATCGCGGTGCGCGCCGGCCGCGGCGGCGATGGGATCGTGGCCTTCCGGCGCGAGAAATACGTGCCTGCAGGTGGACCCTCCGGCGGAGACGGGGGCCGCGGCGGTGATGTGTGGCTGGAGGCCGATCCCAACCTGCAGACCCTGCTCGACTTCAAGTACAAGCGGCTGTTCGAGGCCCAGGAGGGCCGCCGCGGTGGCCCCAACAAGAGCACCGGGGCCAGCGGTGATCACCTCACCATCAAGGTGCCCTGTGGCACCGAGGTGCGCGACCTGCGCACCGGCATCCTGCTGGGGGATCTCACTGACAGGGGCCAGCGGTTGCTGGTGGCGGCCGGTGGCCGCGGCGGCCTGGGCAACGCCCACTACCTGAGCAACCGCAACCGGGCTCCGGAGAAGTGCACCGAGGGCCGCGACGGGGAGGAGTGGAACCTGCAGCTGGAGCTCAAGTTGCTGGCGGAGGTGGGCATCATCGGCCTGCCCAACGCCGGCAAGAGCACGTTGATCTCGGTGCTCTCCGCCGCCCGGCCCAAGATTGCCGA
>RGNC01000224.1 GCA_010029175.1 Synechococcaceae bacterium WB8_1B_136
CACCCACTGATGCCCCCCCGCCTGCCCACCGTGCGCACCCCCTTGCATCGCCCCCGCTGGCTCACCCGCCTGGGGGAGAGTGCCCTGATCGGAGGCCAGGCCGTGGCGGCCATCGCCCGGGGCCGCATCGGCTTCAACGACCTGGTGGCTGAACTGATGGAGGCCGGCCCCGGCAGCGTCCTGATCGTGCTGATCACCGGTCTGGCGGCCGGAACCGTGTTCAACATTCAGGTGGCGGCTGAACTGAGCAAGCAGGGGGCCGGCTCCACCGTGGGGGGGATCCTGGCCATCGGCCTGGCCCGGGAAATTGCACCGATCCTCACGGCCACACTGGTGACGGGCAAGGTGGCCACCGCCTACGCGGCCCAGCTGGGCACCATGAAGGTGACCGAGCAGATCGATGCGATCACGATGCTGCGCACCGACCCGGTGCAGTACCTGGTGGTGCCACGGGTGCTGGCGATGCTGATCATGACGCCGGTGCAGTGCCTGCTGTTCTTCGGGGTGGCGGTGTGGTCGGGGCAGGTGAGCAGCACCGCCCTCTACAACATTCCGCCCACCGTGTTCTGGAACTCGGTGCGCACCTGGCTGGAACCCTCCGACCTGCCGGCGATGCTGGTGAAGGCCCTGGTGTTCGGCCTGCTGATTGCGGTGATCGCCTGCGGCTGGGGTCTCACCACCAGGGGCGGCCCCAAGGAGGTGGGCACCAGCACCACCGGAGCGGTGGTGATGATTCTGGTGGCCGTGTCTCTGATGGATGTGGTGCTCACCCAACTGCTGTTCGGCGACTAGTGCAACCGTGACGACTGATCAGAACACCGCTTCAACAACAGCCAGTTCTCCTGAGCCACTGCAGCCCAATCCGGAGCATGGGGTGATCCTGGCCCCACGGCCCTGGGTGCCCCTGGGGGTGATCGGCCTGGGCCTCGCCTGCCTGGCGCTCAACCCCTGGGCGGCCCTGGCCGTGGGCCTGTTCGGGCTGTTCCTGCTGCTGCAGAGCCAGCTGCTACGGCTGCAGTTCAGCGCCGATGCCCTGCTGGTGTGGCGCGGCGCCAGCCTGCTGCGGCGCTTCCCCTACAGCGAATGGCTGGGCTGGAAGCTGTTCTGGGGGCCTCTGCCGGTGCTGTTCTATTTCCGTGAACAGCGCAGCATCCATTTGCTGCCCGTGCTGTTTGATGCCACCAGCCTGCGGGAGCAGTTGCAACAACACCTCAGCCCCCTGCCATGAGCGACGACGCCCAGCCAACACCAAACCCCATCGCAGCAGCGCCTGCCCCAGCGGCAGAGGCCCCCAGCTGGACGGACCTGGCCCTGGCGGAGCTGCGGCAGCAGCGCTCGGCCCTGGAGGCCGAGCTGGCGGACCTGGAGAGCCGTCGCGATCAGCTGCAGCGGGAGCTCAACGCCACCATCCCGGGCCAGGCGGATGCGATGGCCCGGCGACTGAAGGGCTTTCAGGACTACCTGGTGGGGGCCCTGCAGGAGCTGGCGGCCTCGGCCGAGCAGATGGAGCTGGTGGCGCAACCGCTGGTGGTGCAGCCCTCGCCCCTGGATCAGGCCGCCAGTGGGGCGGCAGCGGCGGCAGCACCGGCGGCAACCACACCGGCGGCGGCCGGGCTGTTCAGCGGCGATGCGGAGCTGATCCGCGGCCGCCTGGCGGCGTTCCAGGGCCAGCCCGATTTCTACGCTGATCCCTGGAAGCTGCGCCGCAGCCTGGAACCCCCGGCCGCCGCCCTGCTCGACGACTGGTTCCTCAACCAGGGGGGGCGCGGCGCCCAGCCCAGCACCGGCAGCCGCAACCGCAACGCCCTGGTGGCCGCCGCCGCCATCGCCATCCTGGGGGAGCTCTACGGCGAGCGCTTCCAGACCCTGGTGCTGGCGGGGCAGCCGGAGCGGCTCGGGGAGTGGCGCCGCGGCCTGCAGGACTGCCTGGGCCTCAGCCGCGACGACTTCGGCCCCAGCAGCGGCATCGTGCTGTTCGAGCGCCCCGATGCCCTGATCGAGCGGGCCGATCGGCTGGAGGAGCGGGGCGAACTCCCCTTCATCGTGATCGACGCCGCCGAGCAGGTGGTGGACATCCCGATCCTGCAATTTCCCGTGTGGCTGGCCTTCGCCGGCAGCCCCTCCGAACTGGCCCTCGACGACGACCTGCTGTGACCCCCCTGCTCTTCACCCCACTGCTCACCCTGCTGGCGGGCTACCTGCTGGGCTCGATCCCCAGCGGCTACCTGGCGGGGCGCTGGCTGCGGGGGGTCGACATCCGCAGCCTCGGCTCCGGCTCCACCGGTGCCACCAACGTGTTGCGCCAGTTCGGCAAAGCGCCAGCCCTGGTGGTGTTCCTGGTGGATGTGCTCAAGGGCACCGCAGCGGTGCTGCTGGCCAAGGCCCTGCTGCAACCCCTCGGCATCACGGCCGCGAGCGACTGGTGGGTGGTGGCCGCCGGCCTGGCGGCCCTGGCGGGCCACATCTGGCCGGTGTGGCTGGGCTGGCGTGGCGGCAAGGCCGTGGCCACGGGGCTGGGCATGCTGCTGGGGCTCACCTGGCCGGTGGGGCTGGCCTGCTTCGGCATCTTCCTGGCGGTGCTCAGCCTCAGCCGCATCGTGTCGCTGTCCAGCGTGATCGCCGCCCTCAGCCTGCCGCTGCT
>RGNC01000225.1 GCA_010029175.1 Synechococcaceae bacterium WB8_1B_136
CCCGATGGCCGCCCCCTGCGCATCCTCGATGCGGGCTGCGGCACGGGCGTGAGCACCGACTACCTGGCCCACCTCAACCCGGGGGGCGAGATCCTCGCGGTGGACATCTCACCCGGCACCCTGGAGGTGGCCCGCGAGCGGCTGCGGCGCTCCGGCGGCCTGGAGCGGGCCAGCGTGCGGATTGAGAACCGCAGCCTGCTGGAGCTGCAGGGGGAGGGGCCGTTCGACTACATCAACTCCGTGGGGGTGCTGCATCACCTGCGGCAGCCGGAGGCGGGCCTGAAGGCCCTGGCGGCGCTGCTCAGGCCGGGCGGCCTGCTGCACCTGTTCCTGTACGCCGATGGCGGCCGCTGGGAGATCCACCGCACCCAGCGGGCCCTGACGGCCATGGGGGTGGGCAGTGGCGAAGAGGGTTTGCGGCTGGGGCGCCAGTTGTTCGCCGATCTGCCGGAGCACAACCGCCTGCGGCGCCACCACGAGCAGCGCTGGGCGATCGACTGTGCCGCCGATGCCAACTTCGCCGACATGTATTTGCACCCGCAGGAGACCAGCTACAACCTTGAGCGGCTGCTGGCCTTCGTGGCCAGCGCCAACCTGCAGTTCGCCGGCTTCTCGAACCCCCAGGTGTGGGATCCGGCCCGGCTGCTGCAGGGGGAACTGCTGGAGCGGGCCCGGGCCCTGCCCCAGCGCCAGCAGTGGCAGCTGGTGGAGGATCTCGACCCCGACATCAGCCACTTCGAGTTCTTCCTCAGCCAGGGGGAGCTCAGCCGCCAAAGCTGGAGCAACGACGGGGATCTGCTGGCGGCCAGCGGCCAGCGCAACCGCTGCCTCTGGGGCTGGCCCGGCACGGCCCTGCTGGATTCCGACATGGCGCCCCTGGATCTCAGCGCCGATGGCCTGGCGCTGCTGCAGGCTCTGGAGGCGGCCCCGGCCGGCACGGCGCTCGCGGCCCTGCCCCTGGGCTGGGAGCCCGCCCGGATTGCCGCTGTGGCCAGGATCCTGCAGGGGCAGCAGGTTCTACTGCTGCAACCGTGCCCTGACAAGGCTGCGTGATAGATTCCGCGCGCCTTTTCAGAGCGCTGCCGCCCTTGCAGGCATCCCCCCAACTTCACCCCGAGTCCGAGCCTCCCCAGGGAGATTCGAGCGGAGTGGAGGGCAGTGAGGAAGCCCCGCAGACGACGGCCAGTGCCCTGGAACCCGATTCGCCGGCGGCTGTCTCCCCAGGCTCCGACGGCGATTACGCGCAGCTCCAGCGGCGCCTCATCCGGGCCACCCTGATCGTCTCCGCCATCGCGGTGCTGATCACGGCCCTGCTCTTCGACCTCCACATCGCCACCAGCCTGCTGGTGGGCGGGCTGGGCGGAGTTCTCTACCTGTGGCTCTTGTCCCGCAGCGTTGGAAAACTCGGCAAGGGATCGAAGACGGTGGGCAAAACCCAGCTGCTCGTCCCGGTGGTGCTGGTGCTGGCCTCCTCCCGCCTGCCCCAGTTGGAGCTGTTGCCGGTTTTGCTCGGTTTCCTGCTCTACAAGCCCGCCCTGATCCTGCAGACCTTGCTCGATTTCCGAGCCAGCACCTGAAGCGATCACCCCCGCCGGATCCCCCGGCCCCCACTCCATCCGTCGCCTGCGCGACACCGACACTTCCAGCCAGATGGTTCCCTTGCCTCTCGCTCTTCCCTTCGCCGAACTGGAGGTGGGCCAACACCTCTACTGGCAGCTGGGGAACCTCAAGATCCACGGCCAGGTCTTCCTGAGCTCCTGGGTTGTGATTGGTGCCCTGCTCGCCCTGGTGGTGGTGGGAACCCGCAAGATGGAGCGCGATCCGCGCGGCGTCCAGAACCTGCTGGAGTTTCTTTGGGATTACATCCGTGATCTCACCCGGGAGCAGATCGGTGAGAAGGCCTATCGCGATTGGCTTCCCTTCATCGGCACGCTGTTTCTGTTCATCTTCGTGAGCAACTGGGGCGGCGCCCTGGTGCCCTGGAAGCTGATTCACCTGCCCAGCGGCGAACTGGGTGCCCCCACGGCAGACATCAACACCACCGTGGCCCTGGCCCTGCTGGTGTCACTCGCCTACTTCTATGCGGGGCTGAGCCGCAAGGGTTTCCGTTACTTCGAGTACTACGTGGAGCCCACGCCGATCATGCTCCCGTTCAAGATCGTCGAGGACTTCACCAAGCCCCTGTCGCTCTCTTTCCGTCTGTTCGGAAACATCCTGGCCGACGAACTGGTGGTGGCCGTGCTGGCCTTCCTGGTGCCCCTGGTGGTGCCCCTGCCAGCGATGTTCCTCGGCCTGTTCACCAGTGCCATCCAGGCCCTGATCTTCGCCACCCTCGCCGCTTACTACATCGGCGAGGCGGTGCACGAAGAGCACCACTGATCCCCTGAGGATCTCCGCCAGGGTGCTCCCCACGCTCTGGCAAACTCCTTGCGCGCAGGTCCGGCTCGATCCGGGCCCATCCCGGTTCTCCGAGATGTCCCAGGCGCAGGGATAACGTCCCGGTTCCCATCCGCGCTCTCCCAGCGCCCCACATCCTTCGTTCCACCATGGATTCCATCACCTCCGCCGCGTCTGTTGTCGCCGCTGGTCTGGCTGTCGGCCTCGGCGCCAT
>RGNC01000226.1 GCA_010029175.1 Synechococcaceae bacterium WB8_1B_136
AACTCTCCAGTGGGGCCGAGCAGCAACTGCGCAAGCTCGATCCTGGCACTGCCAGACGCCTGGGCACCTACCTCAGGATGCTCGTGGCTGAAACCTCCGACCCTCGCGAACGGGGCAAGGCGCTTACGGGGCCGATGAAAGGCTTGTGGCGTTATCGGGTTGGCGACTACCGGCTCGTTTGCGAGCTGAATGATCAACGGCTGGTGGTGCTGGTGGTTCGCCTCGGCCACCGCAGCCGCGTGTACAACTAACGCCATGGCCCGCACCACCGCCACCGTCACCTTTCAGGCCCTGGAGCTCAAGGGTAGCTTGCTGCCGGCCTCACTGCTCGAGGAGGTGTCCAAGTTCAACCGCCCCAAAGAGCTGTTGCTCGAGCCCCACGACTACGGCTTGAGCCGCGGGGAACGCCTGCGGGATCGCATCGATGCGGCCTGGGTGCTCACCAAGGAGCTGTGGGAGGAATACGACAACCTGAAGAAACGGGCCGGGCAGAGCATCGCCGGGCAACACTTTGGGCATCGCCTGCTCAAGGAGGTGTTCGGCTGGAGCGGTGTGGAGCCCTGCAACGGCTGGCAGCAAGGCGAATCGCGCTATCCGATCAGCCACCGGGCCTTTGATGGCGCCGTGCCCTTGATCTTGCGGGGCATCGATGCGGGCGATCTTGATCGCGGCAGTCCCCAGTTCGGCCAGGAGGGTCGCAAGCGCTCACCCCACAGCTGCCTGCAGGAATGCCTCAATGCCGACGACAGCGCCAACTGGGGCCTGCTGCTCAGTGGCGATCGGCTGCGGCTGCTGCACGACAACCCCTCGCTGGTGAAACCCGCCTACCTGGCGGCAGACCTGGAGCTGCTGATCGAAGGCGAACGCTTCGATGAGTTCTCGGTGCTCTGGCTGTTGCTGCATGCAAGCCGCTTCCAACATCCCCAAACGGGCAGCTGCGTGCTCGATGACTGGAAACAGAAAGCGGAGGAATCAGGCGAACGGGTGCGAGATGAACTGCACAAAGGAGTTAAGAGTGCACTGGAAGCGCTGGGCTGTGGCTTTCTGAATCACCCTGCCAATGGCGCACTGCGGGAGGCGTTGCAGGGTGGCCAGCTCAGCCGCCAGCAGTTCCATGAGCAGTTGCTGCGGCTGGTGTACCGGTTCCTCTTCCTGTTCACCGCAGAAGATCGGGATCTGCTGTTCCCACGTGAGGTCGACAAAGGTGACCCGCGCCGGCGGATTTACCGCGAGGGCTACAGCGTCAGTCGGCTGCGGGAGCTAGCGATCAAGCGCAGCGCCTACGAGGGCGACTACGGCGATCTGTGGGAACTGCAGCGGCTGGTGTTCCACCAACTGAGCATTGGCAATTCACCGCTGGGGATGCCTGGCTTGGGCGGCCTGTTCAGCCTGGAGCAATGCCCAGACCTGCAGGGCGCTGAGCTGTGGAACGGGCCACTGCTGCGCGCGATCAAAGCGATCGGCTGGTTCGACGCCGGCGGCACCTTTACACGCGTGCGCTACCGCGACCTCAACACCGAAGAACTGGGCAGTGTGTATGAGGGTTTGCTGGAGCTGCACCCCCAGCTGGAGCAGCAAGGCAGCCAGTGGCAGCTGAGCTATGGCGGCGGAGCGGGCAGCGACCGCAAAACCACCGGCAGCTACTACACGCCCGATGCATTGGTGCAGGAGCTGATCAAGAGCGCCCTGGTGCCAGTGATCGAAGACCGGCTGAGCAAGGCGGTTGGGGCAGCTGAACAAGAAAAAGCGCTGCTCGAGATCAAGGTGATCGACCCCGCCTGCGGCAGCGGCCACTTCTTGCTGGCCGCCGCACGGCGGCTGGCCAAAGCCCTGGCCCAGGTGCGCGCCGGCGACGATGAACCCAGCGAAGACGACCGCCAGCACGCCCTACGCGATGTGGTGGCCCATTGCATCTATGCGGTGGACAAGAACCCGATGGCGGTGGAGCTCTGCAAGGTGGCCCTGTGGATCGAAGCGATTGATCCAGGCAAGCCGCTGAGCTTCCTCGATGCCCACATCCAGTGCGGCGATTCGCTGGTGGGTGTCTTTGATCCGAAGGTCCTCGAGGAGGGCATCCCCGATGAGGCCTACAAGCAACTCACCGGTGATGACAAAACGGTGTGCTCCAGCCTGAAGAAGGAGAACGCGGCAGCCCGCAAAAACAACAGTCACGGGGGCTCCAACCGCGGAATTCAGGGCAGCCTGGATCTGAGTGGAACCAAGCCCCGCAGCCGCAGCCAAGAGGCTTTGCAGGCGATTGAGGCGATGCAGGAAACCACCCTGGCTGAGAGTGCCGCCAAGCAAGCGGCCTATGCCAACTGGCTGGAGCAAAGCGGCCAGGATCCAGAAGCACTGGCGGCAGATCTGTTCACCGCCGCGTTCTTTCTGGCCAAAACTAGTGGTTCGCGAGCCACGGTTCCCACCACAGAGCACCTGCTGAGGCTCTTGGCAGGACAGCCCCTTGAGGAAGCGATGGAGGAGGCGGTAGTGCAAGCCGCCCAGAACTTCCGTTTCTTCCATTGGCACCTGCGCTTTGGCGAGGTGATGGCGCGGGGTGGGTTTGATTGCGTACTGGGCAATCCGCCATGGGAGCGGATCAAGCTGCAGGAG
>RGNC01000227.1 GCA_010029175.1 Synechococcaceae bacterium WB8_1B_136
ATCCTGGCCGAACTGGAGCAGGTGTTTGGCCCGCTCCAGCAGGGGCTCGCCGACCCCGAGGTGTTTGCGTTGCGGCAGCTGGAGCGGCGCCTGTTCCGGGCCTGGTGCCAGTGGCTCTGCTACTGCGAGGGCGAGGGGCCCCACACGCTGGCGGCGGAGCAGCACTTCATCCGCATGGCGACGCTGGTGGAGCAGGCCCTGGAGGCCACCCCCGGGCCGTTTTTCCTGGAGGTCTTCGGCAGTGCCGATGTGATCTTCGTGCCCTACCTGGAGCGGATGAATGCCTCGCTGAGCTACTACAAGGGCTACGGCCTGCGCAGCCAGCATCCCGCCATCGACCGCTGGTTCACGGCCCTGGAGCAGCGCAGCACCTACCTGGGCACCCAGAGCGATGCCCACACCCACGCCCACGACCTGCCCCCCCAGATGGGCTGTTGCCTGGCCAGCGGCAGTTCCGCCCAGCGGGCCGCCGCCGCCGCCATCGACCAGGGCCCCTGGCCCACCGCCAATCCGGCGGTGATCGAGACGCGCCAACCCGAACCTCAAGGGGCGGCACTGGAGGCCCTGGCCAGGGTGCTCAGGCATCGCGAGCTCCTGCTCACTGTGAACCCGGAAGGTGGCCAGCGGGGGCCTGAGGCCCGCCAGCGGCTGGAGCTGGCCCTGCGCTGCGCCCTCACCGCCCTGGCCCTGGAGGGTGTTCCCCCGGTGGCTCCGCCGGCCGGCAGCGCCGCGGGGTTGCGCTATCTGCGCGATCGCATCTCCGTGCCGCGCGACATGAGCCTGCACGCGGCCCGGCGCCTGCGCCAGGCCCTGGAGGCCACCGCTGCCCTCGATGGCGAGGCCCAGGGGCCGCCCCTGCCGGTGCAGCACCGCCGCGACCAGGATCCGGCCCCTTTCCTGGCGGCCCGGCTGCAGGCCCCCCGGAGCTGAGCCCATCAGCGAGACTGCCCGCCATGGAACTGTCGGCCTTCAGCCTGAGTGATCTGCAGGCCCTGCTGGGCCGCTGGGGCTATCTGGTGGTGTTTGCCGGCATGCTGCTGGAGAACGCCGGGCTCCCCATCCCCGGCGAGACCCTCACCCTGCTGGGGGGCTATGCCGCCGGCAGTGGCCAGCTGCAGCTGCTGGGGGTGATCGGCGCCGCCGCGGCCGGTGCTGTGCTGGGCGACAACCTCGGCTATGCGCTGGGCAGACGGCTGGGCTGGGGTGCGCTGCAGCGGGCCGGCAGCTGGCTCGGCCAGAGCCCGGAGCAGATGGAGAAGCTGCGGCAGAGCTTCCTCAAGCGGGCCGGGCTGTCGGTGTTTCTGGGCCGTTTCGTGGCGGTGCTGCGGGTGCTGGCCGGGCCGATGGCTGGCGCGGTGGGCATGCCCTACCGCCGTTTCTTGCTCTGCAACCTGGCCGGGGCAGGCCTGTGGGCGAGCACCATGGTGAGCCTCGCCTGGCTGGGGGGACGCTGGATTCCCCTGGAGCGGATGCTGAAGGGGGTGGTGGAGTTCGGTTTCGGAGCGCTGCTGCTGGTGCTGCTGGTGGCGCTGCTGCCCCGATTGCTGTCCCGCTGGGAGGGCCGCATGCTGAGCAACGGCGATCAGCCCTAGCGTCCGCAGAGCCCCTCGCGCTTGCTCATCAGGTAGTGCACCAGCTCCTGTTGCAGGGCCAGCAGCTCACTGGTGCAGCCACGGAAGGCGGCGCGGTGGCGAATCTCCTCGTGGCGCGTGTTGAGGTCTCGCAGCATCAGCTCGATGGCGTCGAGTTCAGCCCTGTTCATTGGCCCTGGTGCCCGCTGGCCGGCACCTTATCAAGGGCTGGCCGTTTGGGCCGGTGTCGGGCTGGTTCGCGCGCCCGGCGTTCCTAGCCTTGGCGAACTCTCGGGCCGTCTCCCTGTCATGAAGCTCTCCCTGGGTGTGGCGGGGGCCGCCCTGGTCAGCCTGGTGTCGCCGCTTGCGGTAGTGGTGGGTGCCCCGGCGGTGCGGGCTGTGGAGCTGCAGGGGCAAACCTGGTTTGCCAAGCCGCCCTGGACGGTGGAGTTCCGCAACTACTACTCCTATGCGATGCAAAGCGGCGGGGAGTACTACTTCACCGTGACCCTGCCGGAGCAGGCGGGGGTGGGCCTGGGCGGCCTGATGATCCAGCAGACCCGTGGCGTGGACACCACCTTTGGCTTCGATGTCAACGCCACCCGCGCCTTTCTGGGGGTGCCCCGCCGCGAAGGCCGTCCGCTGCCGGTGGAGAGTCGATTCGATCAGAACAGCCGCCAATTCGACATTCGCTTCCCTGAGCCCCCCCAGCCAGGGCAGACCGTGACCCTCGCCCTGCGGCCCTGGAACAATCCCAACCAGGCCGACACCTACATGTTCTCGGTGCAGGCGGTGCCGGCAGGGCCGAACCCGGTGCCGGCGTCGCTCGGCTTTGCCACCCTCGCCATCTACGACGGTCTTCGCTTCTGAGGGCCAGGCCGCGCGGGTGGGGGAGCGGCAGGATGGGTGCACCTCTGCACCCTGAGCATGGAAGCCCGCTGGAACGGCCGTGTGATTGCCAGCAGCGACGACATCGTGACCGTGGAGGGCAATGCCTACTTCCCGGCCG
>RGNC01000228.1 GCA_010029175.1 Synechococcaceae bacterium WB8_1B_136
TTTGTCGCCGGCGACAAACTGGGGGCGGCGACACGAAAGGTGAGCCACCCCGCTGCGAGAAGCCTGATCAGCACCGGCTTTTTGTGATCGGCACCAGACGACAATCAAGTTGGCCAGTACCGCTGGTGAAGTCCCGCCTCCATCTCTCGCGGAGCGCATGAGCCGGCGGACCCCACAGTCCGCCGGCAGCGCGGGGCTCACCATCGGGGGCTGCATTCATCGGCACCCGGTTGTCGCCTCGCGTCAATCTCTTCTTTCCCTACCCCTGTTCCTTGCGACGCCTTCCGGCGCGGCGGTCGGCATCGGCGCGGCGGTGGCTGTCGCCGCTGATCTCGACGATGTGGCAGTGATGCACCAGCCGATCCACCGCCGCGACGGTCATTGAGCTGCTGGGGAAGATCTCATCCCAGGCTGTGAACGGCTGATTGGCGGTGATCAGCAGCGATCGGCGCTCATAGCGGTGGCAGATCAGCTCAAAGAGCACGCTGCTCTCCTGTTCATCCCGCTGCACATAGCCGATGTCATCGATGAGCAGCAGCGGATAGCGATCCAGTCGTTCCAGTGCTTGCGGCAGGCTGTAGTCGGCTCGGGCCTTCTGCAGCTCCTGCACCAGGGCCGTGGCCGGGTAGAAGCGGCAGGGCTGATCCAGCGCGATCTGTGCCAGGACGATGCCGATCGCCAGATGGGTTTTGCCCACGCCGCTGGGGCCGAACAGAAGAACGTTCTCGCCCCGTTGCAGCCAGTCGCTCTGGTGGGTGAGAGCCTCCAGCTCTTGCCATGGGCCGGCCGCGATCCTGCCGCTGTTGTCGTAGTCCGCCAGCGCCTTGCTCCAGGGGAGCTGGGCGGCTCGCAGCAGCCGTTGCTGGCGGGCCTGCTGTCGCTGTTCCACCTCCTGTTCGCACAGGGCATAGAGGAACTGGCTGTGGCTCCATCCCTCGGCCTCAGCCTGCGAGGCGATGCTCTGCCAATGGGAGCGAATCCGCGCCAGCCGCAGCAGCCGCAAGAGGATCGGCAGCGCGGCCTCCGCCGCCTGGGGCCTGGGCACGGAGGACGAGGAGGTCGTCATAGCTCTGCAGGGGGTGTTGAGGAATGCGTTGCGTGGGCAGAGGGCGATGGGGCGGCAACCGGAAGCGTTGCTGCAGCGCCGCCAGCGACAGCCCCTGCCGTTGGTGGGCCTTCTGGAGCCAGGCCAGCACCGGCTCGTAACCGGCCAATCGGCAGCCCACGTAGAGCGCCTCGACCATCAGGCGAGCGGCAGCATCACGGTCGCCGCCGCTGCGCAGCTGTTGCCAGATCTGCCACCAGGATTCATCGGGGAACAGCTCCCGCTGGTACCGGCAGTGCAGCAACGCCCGCGGCTTACGCCTGAGCGCATCGATTAGATGCTCCAGATCGATGCTCCAGGCCCGTCCATGCCGCTCCACACCGCCATGGAGCCTCTCAAGCTCGCAGGCCAGCTGGCGGCCGAGCAGCAGCTGCAGCCGGTCGTGGAAGATCCGCACCGTCAGCCGCTGGCCGATCAGCCGCGGCGGTACCGAATACACCACCTTGCGCACCTCGATCGTGCTGGTGCGCCGTACCGTCAGCTGCTCGATGTCGTACTCGGCAAAGCGAAACGGCGGCAGCGGCCGCAGGACTGCTTTCTCCTGCTCCAGCCGGCATAAACGCGGCCGGTTGTAGTCATCACTGACCTCAGCCAGGAAGGCCTGATAGTCAGCGACCGTCTCGAAATCGCTGCTGCCACGCAGCAGAAATGCCTGCTCGATCCGCCGTTTGAGATGGCCGTGGGGGCTTTCGACACGGCCGTTCTCATGCGCCACTCCCAGGTTGTTGCGGCTATAGGCCAGGCTGTAGTGGCTGCATAGGGCGTGGTAACGGGGGGTGATGTCGGCTGAAAAACTGCCGTTGCGATTCCGGCAGGCCGCCGATAATCGGTCGGTGCGCAGCTCATCCGGCACCCCACCACAGGCAGCCAGGGCGTTCTGCAAGCCCTCGGAAAGAGCCACGAAACTCTCGCCGCCCTGCACCACCTGGGCGTAACTCCAGCCGCTCCAGGCCAGGCGGTAGTGGAACAGCAGATGGGGGAACACCTGGCCCGCGATTGTCACCGCCACTCCCTTGAGCTGGGTGAAATCACAGAAGGCGATCTCGCCAGGCTCATAACTGAGCGGAAAGATCACCTCCGGATCCGGGCCGTGCAACGCCTTCCACTCCCGCACCCGCCTTTGGAGGGTCCGCTGCAGCGGAAGCCAGTCCACATCAGGCTTCTGGCGCTGTAGGTGTTCCAGCAACGTGATCGGTGTCAACGCCGGCGCTCGCTGCAGCAACGGCTCCAGCACCTCCTCCCACACCCCCGCCAGCGGATCGGGCCGGGTGCGGCCACGGGGCTGGTTTGCCCGTGGCTGCAGCTGATTCCTCTCAATCCGGCGGGCACTGCGCACCGAGATGCCCGCCGCTGCAGCAGCAGCTTCCTGGCTGCTGCCACCTCGTCGTTTTGCCATGAACAGGTTGCGTTGTTGGCTCGTCAGTGGTGCTGGCATCCCCTGGGCCCTGCGCATCGGCGCCA
>RGNC01000229.1 GCA_010029175.1 Synechococcaceae bacterium WB8_1B_136
CCTCGGCCAGAGGGGCTGCCGAAGCGGATGGACGGTGTCGAACTTCAGGGGGCGGGCCCGGCTTCACATCACGGCTCGAGCCGGAGACGGGCATCGCAAGCAACTACTCCTGCCCTACCCATAAGAATCAGACCAACTCGAATCCATTCGCGATGGCGTGGTGAAGGTCTACGAGGCTCTATTCCTGCCGGCACGGTTACGCCCACCGGGCCCACGTGATCTGTGACCTGCCGCCCAAGGTCGTCGCCGCCGCAATGGGGCACAGCGTTCAAACCCACCTGGCGGCCTACAGCCGCTGGTGCGGGGATGACGTGGTGGATGACGCCTTCGCCAAGGCGGAGCAACGACTGGGCCAGGGACTACGTGCTCAGAGCTCAGCGGCGTAGTGCCGCACGGCCCCAGGGTTACCAGGTACTCCTCGACTGTCTTGGGTGGGTTCTTCAGGCTGGCTCGGTGCTGCCGCATCGCCATGCAGACCCGCTCGGCATCCAGGTTCAGCTGATCCACCAGAAAAAAATCGGGATGGCCGGCGCCAAGGCCATAGATCGACAGGGCCTGCTCCGGGAAATCATCCAGGTTGAAGGTGAGGATCAGATCGGCTCCGCACTTGATGGCTGCAGCCAGAACATGGCGGTCATCCGGGTCTGGCAACTCCAGGGCTGGAATCAGGGGCTGATGGCCATCCACCAGCGCATCACGCACGTGGGCATTCATCAGCGAGCGGGTGCGCTCCAGCTGCGCTCTGGAGAGATCAGGCCGGTTCCGCAGCACAGCGTTGATCCACTCTTCGTGAATCTGGTTGCTCCAGCGGGCCCGATAGAGATCCGTGAGCGCCAGGCGCATCAGCGCGTCGTAGACGACAGTGAAGCGATTCACCTCAGTAGCCCATGCCCAACTCCTGGGCCTGGGCCGCCAGCTCGTCCAGTGCCGCGGAGCGCTGCTGGTCAATGGCGTGCTTGTAGGCCATCAGATCGGCCAGGCGGATCCGCCGGTGGGTGCCGACCTTGCGGAAGGGGATCTCACCTTGCTCCAGCCGCTCGATCAGGAAGGGCCGCGACACATTCAGCAGATCAGCGGCCTGCTGGGTGGTGAGTTCGGCGTGCACCGGCACCAGCGTGACGGCATTGCCCTGGGCCATCTGCACCAGGATTCCCTGCAGCAACTCCAGCACCGCAGCCGGGATTGGGACGGATGCGCGCTGGCCGCTTTCCAGGTCCAAGGAGAGGCTGGCCTGGCGCAGGCCGTGGCTGGCACGGAAGCCGGCGAGATCGCGCAAGCTCGCCCCTGCGGCCTCAGCCGCCTCAGCCGTTGGGATTACAGGCTCAATGGAGCCGGGGAGAGCAACGGCCATGGACGGAAGGAGCGGAAGGCCACGCGAATCGTAAGCGAAATAATCGCAGCAACCGCAGCTTCCGCAAGGGCGTCGCGGCAGTGCTGCCGCATCCTGCAGGGGCTCAGACCTGTTCAAGTGAACTGCGGATCTACTGCGGGCGTGGGCATCTACAAGTGCCGCCGGCTCCAACCGGTGATGGTGGCCTCCTGCAGCGGCCCTCGGCCCTGGGTGCAGCCCCACCGGCGGTAGTGCTTACCCGGGGTGAGTACCCCCCGCAGCCTTAGCTGACGGAGGGTTTCGCGGCTCATTCCCAGGGCAGTACAGGCTTCTGCCGTCGTGACCCACACTCGCTGGCGGGATGAGGTTGAGGGTGTTTCCATCAGCAGCCGGTCGATGGTTCGAATCCATCAGGGGGCGTTTCACAGCAGATCTGTCGTGAGATCGCCTAGCGACTGGGGCACATAGCCCATCGCCTGGATCGCCTGGCGAGCCTCTTCGTTGAGGGAAGGGGCGATTGCCACCTTCTCCACCTGCCACTCCGAGAAACGGGGAAAGGCTTTGAGGAACCGGGCCACATGGCCATCAAAGCGGGCCAGATCTGCCACCAGCGCAGCGGAGGATCGTTTGCAGCTACCAAGCCGCACGCGCTGTGAGGTCTCATCCAGTGCCACCAGATCGATCTCGGTATCGCTGCGGTCCCACCAGCCCTCGATACGGGAGGTCAGCGGGAAATCACCAATCCCCAGCCGGCTGCGTTCCTCATAGAGCTGGCCGACTAGGCGCACCAGGCCGTATCCCTCCGCCGTCATCAACCGCTGGTCTGCCTGCTCCACCAGCCCGTCCAGGGGGCGAAAGTTGATGGCGGCCGTGGGCACCGCCAGGGTGTCCAGCCAGCTGCGCAGGAAGTTGTCGCGGATCGTGTAATGCCCCTTGCGGGCCTTGGGTTTGGCGAACACCGGCAGCCGCTTCTCCACCATTTCGTATTTCTCCTCCAGCGTCTTGAGGTAGCCGGCCACCTGGCTGCCGATCTCGGGGGCCACGGAATCGGCGTGGGCCTGCAGGTCGGCATGGGTGCAGCCTGGGTGACGGGCCACGTACTTGAGCACCAGGTCGTAGCGACCTCGCAACTCGCGCAAGAACCAGTTGTCCGCCTCGGTGCGCAGCGGCGAACTGCTGCTGAAGAACATGCGCTCCAGCAGGGTTTGCCGATCGGCAGC
>RGNC01000230.1 GCA_010029175.1 Synechococcaceae bacterium WB8_1B_136
GCTGGAGAGCTGGGTGCGCAAGGAGGCGGCGATCAAGTGGCGCGGCTCCAGCCTGGCGCGCGACCTGCGGCAGTGGCAGTTCGATCGGGACTGCCAGCAGTTGCTTCACCTGGGTGGGGGCTGGCGGCCGGCCTGCCACGGCAGCCTTCACGACGGCTGGCTGTGGGCGGCGGTGGGGGATGGCGTCGGCCCCGGCATCTGGGGCTAGCGTCCAGCCACCGAGGGGCGAGGCCGATGCCCGTAGCGCTGCGTTGGAGTGTGGTGTCGTTGCTGGGGCTGCTGGGGTTGGCGGGCCTGGTGCAGCTGCCGCTGGCGCCGCCGTTGGCGATGCGAACGGGGGCCCACACCAACCAGGTGCTGGCCGATCTGGCCAGCCAGGAAGCGGATCAGGAGGCCGCCGAGCGCGCCACTCAGCTGCTCAGCCGCTTCGTGGGGGGCGAGATCACCCGCTATTTCTGGGGTGGCTTCACGGGCTACCTGGATGTGCTGGGCCTGGAGCCACCGCCGGACATGGAGGCCCAGCTCCGCGAGGAGCCGGGCATGGTGCAGCTGCTGCTGGTGCCGCACCGGGTCGGCCGGCGTTTTGTGGCACGGGTGCAGATCGTGGAGAACGTCCCCCGCGGGGTGGCCTGCAGCGGCACGGGGCAGCCAGGACGCTTCAGCGCCGATGCCAATGGGCTGCAATGCCCCCGGGGCTGGCGCCCGCTGGCGTTGAGCGACCCGTCGCGCCAGGGCTGATGCACAAAAACGGCAGTGTTGCGCCCATGCGGAAGCTGCGCCGCCGCTGTTCGTGTCGCTGTCCAGCTGTTCTGCGACGGGTGTTGGCAGCAGAGTTTGCGCTAACTAGTTTCTAAATGACGAGTTTTCTCTGCCTCCTGTGCTGAAGCGTCTCGCTGCTGCTCTCTTCGCTGGTGCGGCCCTCTCCGCCGCCGCCCTGCCTGTCTCTGCAGCCGTCGATAACAACCTGCCTGTCCGTTGGAACAGTGGCGGTGCCGTGTGGTCCACCAACCTGGACGCCTTCACCACCTTCATCAAAACCGGTGACATCACCGATCGGGGCCTGGCCAGCGGCATTTCCCGCTCGGGCTGGACCGCCGACGAGCTCCGGGCCGGTCTGTCCAAGACCTACAGCGTGGATCTGCTGGGCGTCTCCCGCTTCCTCAACTCCGATGCCGGGGTGAAGTTCCTCAAGAACCAGACCCGCAGCTACTTCCCCTACTGGACCATGACCACCTACGCGGTGGAGGCCCTGCGCTCGGCGATCATCGCCGACGCCGTGGATGGCCAGATTTCCTCGGCCGGCATCATGGCCGCCCTCCCCACGGACTTCCGCCTGGCGGACACCTGCAACACCTACGACGGCAAGCAGAACGTCTGCGCTGAGGGCAAGTGCCAGGGCGAGGCCCAGTGCACCTCCCTGCTCTCCTGGTACGTGTTCCTGCCCGCCTGCGTTCAGGCCAACCAGGTGGCTGATGTGGCTGCCGCCCCCGGCGCCGCTCCCACCCAGGCTCCCGTTCGCGGCCTCTGGTGAGGGCGCTGGCCTGAGGGTTCAGGCTGTTGGCCCCGGCTTTGCCGGGGCTTTTTCATGGCTGCCCAGCAACAGCTGATGGCGCAGGGCCTGGGGCAGCCGCTGGCCGCGATGCTGCTCGATGCGCTGCTCCATGCGCTGCATGTCGGCCGGGCTGAGCTGTTGGCTCAGGCAGTGGCGGTAGGGCGCATCGGCGGCCAGCCAGCGCGTCAGCTGGGCCGCTCCCAGTTCCAGTTCGAGCCGCTCCTCCCAGCTGCGCCACTCCAGGTGCCAGCCCAGCTGGGCCAGCTGCTCCGCCAGGGCCATCGCCCCTTGGCCAGGGCCATCGAGCCAGGGGGTTTCGATGGCTTGCACCCGTTCCAGCAGCGGCCGATCGGTGGCATCGCCGCCGCCCAGGGCCAGCAGGGCACCCGCGGGGCCCAGCTGGGGGGTGCTGAACAGGAAGCGCAGGCGGGCGCCAGGGGCGGCGAGGGCCGTGAGCTGCGCCATGGCGGCCTGCAGGTCGCTGCCGATGAGGCCGCGGCAGGGGTGGCGCGCCGCGATCCACTCGAACTGCTGGCCAGGCTCCAGCTCCGCGGCCAGGTCTGCGGCGCTGGCCGTGATCACCTGGGGCTGACGCAGGCTGTCGAGCACCTGCAGCTGGGCGTTCAGCCGCTGGGCATCACCGGCGCTGGCCGCTTGGATCACGACCCCTCCCTCCGGGGTGGCCGCCAGGGGATCCAGGGCCCAGAGCAACGAGCGGGCCTCCAGGATCAGCACCCGGTGGTGGCGCTGCCAGCTGGCGTTCTGCCAGAGCTGTTGGCGCAGCCGATCGAGCCGTTGCCCCTCGGCCCCGAGCTGTCTCTGCAGCCAGCGCTCCAGACCTGGATCCTCGGGACCACTGCTCAGCAACTGGCCCAGTTCCGCCTCGCTCTCGGCGGCGGCCGCCAGCTGGGCGGCACGGCGTTGCTGCATCCGCAGGCGCCGTTCCCCTTCCCAGCCCAGCTCCCCCGGCTGCCAGAACACCTCCCCCTGGAGCTGG
>RGNC01000024.1 GCA_010029175.1 Synechococcaceae bacterium WB8_1B_136
TGGCGTTCCACCGCCAGGCTGTCGTACGGGGGGCGCAGCCGCAGGCCGCCCCGGGGAATGGTGCCGAGCCCGCGCCAGGGGGTGTCTTCCGGTTGGAACACCGCCTCCACCAGGGCCCGAGCGGAGCCATTGCCGCACTCCCGCACCGCCCGCCGGTAGACGTTCTCCAGCCGCTGCTCGCCGCGCTCCAGCTGGCGCACGCAGTGCAGGATTCCCCGCAGCAGCTCGTTGGCCTCAAAGCCCGTCACCACGATTGGCCGGCGGTGGCGCTCCACCAGTTGCCCATAGGCCTCCTCCCCCATCACGGTGCAGACATGGCCGGCCGCCAGCACCCCTTGCACCCTGCAGGCGGGGTTGCTCAACATCACCTCCAGCACCGGCGGCACCCGCACGTGGCCCACCAGCAGAGCCAGGTTGGTGAGCCCCTCCGCCAGGGCTCGCTGGGCCAGAAGCGCTGTGGAGGGCGCGGTGGTTTCAAAGCCCACAGCGAAGAACACCACCAGTCGCTCGGGGTGGCGCCGAGCCAGCTCCAGCACGTCGAGCGGCGCGTAGACGACCCGTACATCGGCGCCGGCGGCCCTCCGTTCCAGCAGGGTGCGGCCTTGGCTGCCGGGAACCTGCCAGCTGGGCACCTGACTGCCGGGCACCCGCAGCATGTCGCCGAAGGAGCAGAGGATCACATCGGGCTGGGCCGCCAGCTCCAGGGCCTGGTCGATGCGCTCGCTGGCCGTCACGCACACCGGACAGCCGGGGCCATGGATCAGGGTGATCTCCGGCGGCAGCAGCTGGTCGATGCCGTGGCGCAGCAGGGCGTGGGTCTGGCCGCCGCAGACCTCCATCAGGGTCCAGGGCCGGCTGCAGCAGCGGCGGATCTCCTCCAGCAGCTGCTCTGGGCTGGCGGGAGCGGGAACACCACTCACCACAACGGCCCTCCGTAGCTGCTCAGGGCCCGCAGGTACTGGGCCCGCTCAAACACCTCCGGATCGGGGCAGCGGGCCTGGCTGAGGCAACCGCGCAGCTCGTCGAGCCCGGCGTGGTCGTGCTGCTCCAGCCAGCCGATCAGCTCCGCCTGGATCTGCCGCAGCTGCCCGGGCCCGTGGCGCAGCAGCGCCGCCACCACCTGGGTGATCTGCGCCCCCACCATCAGCATCCGCACCACGTCGGCGCCGGAGCCAATGCCGCCGCTGGCCGCCAGGTCCAGCGGCAGGCGCCCATGCAACAGGCCGATCCAGCGCAGTGGCAGCCGCTGGTCGATGGCGCTGCTCAGCTCCAGGTGGGCCACGGTGTCGAGGGTCTCGATGTCGACATCGGGTTGGTAGAAGCGGTTGAACAGCACCAGCCCCGCCGCGCCGGCCTCCGCGCACTGGCGGGCCATGTGGCCGAAGCTCGTGTACCAGGGGCTGAGTTTCACCGCCACCGGCAGAGGTACCGCGGCGCACACCTCCCGCACCACCGCCAGTTGTTCCGCCTCGATCTCGGCCCCACTGCGGCGGCCATCACTCGGCACGGCGTAGAGATTGAGCTCGATGGCATCGGCGCCGGCCGCCGCCACCGCCGCGGCGGCGTCGCGCCAGTGGCCGGGGTGGCTGCCATTGAGGCTGGCGATCACGGGGATGGAGAGGCGCCGGCGCGCCTCGCGGATCTCCGCCAGGTAGCCATCGAGCCCCAGGTGTAGCGGTTCCGTGGCCGGGAGGTAGCTGAGGGCTTCGCCATAGCTCTCGGCACCGTGCCGTTGGTGGTGCTCCCACTCCTGCCAGTCGCGCTCGATCTGCTCGAGGAACAGCGAATGCAGCACGATGGCGGCGGCACCCTCGCGCTCCAGCTGCTCCAGCCGCGCTGGATCGGAGCTCAGGGGAGCGGCGGCACCCACCACCAGGGGGGAGCTCAGCTCCAGGCCCAGGTAGGTGGTGGCCAGGGGGTTGCTCATGGCGTTGGCCCCTCGCCCGCCAGCCGCTGGTAGAGATCCCAGCGGTGATCGAGCTCCTGCTGGGCCTCCCGGGTGAGGGCCCGGGCCTGTTCCGGGTGGCTGTAGCGGAGCATGCGGAAGCGGTTCTCGCTGGCCATGGCCTCGGTCAGGGGCAGGCTGGGAGCACGGGAATCCACCACCAGGGGCGCCAGGCCCTGGTGCTTGCGGCGGGGGTCGTGGCGATACAGCAGCCAGCGGCCGGAGTCCACCGCCTGTTTCTGGTGGGCCATGCCCTTGGCCATGTCGATGCCGTGGGCGATGCAGTGGGAGTAGGCCAGGATCAACGAGGGCCCGGGGAACGATTCGGCCTCCAGAAAGGCCCGCAGGGTGTGCTCGTCGCGGGCTCCCATCGCCACGCTCGCCACATACACGTGGCCGTAGGTCATCGCCATCAGGCCCAGGTCTTTTTTGGCGGTGCTCTTGCCGGCGCTGGCGAACTTGGCCACGGCCCCTTTGGGGGTGGCTTTCGACATCTGGCCGCCGGTGTTGGAGTACACCTCGGTGTCGAGCACCAGCAGGTTCACGTCGTGGCCTGTGGCGAACAGGTGGTCGATGCCGCCGAAGCCGATGTCGTAGGCCCAGCCGTCGCCTCCCACGATCCAGACGCTGCGCTTCACCAGATCGTCGGCCAGTTCCAGCAGCTCGCTGGCTGTGGTGGTGCTGGCTGTGGCCGGTTCGGAGGCGAGCTGCGGCTGGAGCTGTTGCCGCAGGGCGGCCACCCGCTGCCGCTGCTCGTGGATGCCGGCCTCATCGCTCTGGTCGGCCTCCAGCAGCCCATCCACCAGGGACTGGGGCAGGGTGCTGGCAAGCTGCCGCAGCAGCTGCCGGGCCCGGGCCTGGCGCTGGTCGAAGGCCACCCGGAAGCCGAGGCCGAATTCGGCGTTGTCTTCAAACAGGGAGTTGCTCCAGGCGGGGCCGCGGCCCTCGGCATTGGTGCTCCAGGGGGTGGTGGGCAGGTTGCCGCCATAGATCGAGGAGCAGCCGGTGGCGTTGGCCACCACCATGCGATCGCCGAACAGCTGGCTGGCCAGCTTGAGATAAGGCGTTTCGCCGCAGCCGGCGCAGGCCCCGGAGAACTCGAACAGGGGCTGCTGCAGCTGCTGCTGGTTGATGTGGTGCAGGTTCAGCCCGCGCCGCTCGGGGTTGGGCAGGCTGAGGAAGAAATCCCAGTGGCTGCGGTTCTGCTCCCGCAATGGCCGCTGGGGCGCCATGTTGATCGCCTTGCGCCGGGGCTCGCGCCGATCCCGGGCCGGACACACCTCCACGCAGAGGCTGCAGCCGGTGCAGTCTGCCCCGGCCACCTGGATGGTGAAGCTCTGGCCCTGCCAGTGCGGATCGCGGGCCGCGGTGCTGCGGAAGCCCTCGGGGGCGTCCACCAGGGCCACGGGTTCGGCCACCTTGGCGCGGATCACGGCGTGGGGACACACCATCACGCACTTGCCGCACTGCACGCAGAGGTCGGGCTCCCACACCGGGATCGCCTCGGCGATGTTGCGCTTCTCCCATCGGGCCGTGCCGGTGGGGAAGGTGCCGTCGCAGGGCAGGGCACTCACTGGCAGGGCATCGGCGCGGCGCTGCAGCTGGGGCAACACCAGCCCCCGCACGAACGCTGGCGCGGCCTCCAGATGGGCGGGCGTGGCCAGCGGCTGGGCGGGCTCGTCGGCCGTAGCGGCCGCCCTTGGGGCGCTGCTGGCGCTGGTGGGGGTGATCTCCTGGAGCCCCTCCAGGGCCGCGTCCACCGCAGCGAGGTTGCTGGCCACGATGCGCTCACCCTTCTTGCCGTAGCTGTGGTGGATGGCCGCGCGGATGGCGGCGAGGGCTTCTGGCATCGGCATCACACCGGCCAGGGCGAAGAAGCACACCTGCATCACCGTGTTGATGGTGCGGCCCAGGCCGCTGGCCCGGGCGATGGCCGAGGCGTTCACGGCGAACACCCGCAGCCCCTTGGCCTGGATCTGCCGCCGCACCCGCTCGGGGATCTGAGCCCAGCACTGCTCCGGCGGCCAGGGACTGTTCAGCAGCAGCGTGGCGCCGGGCGCCGCCAGCTCCAGCAGATCGAACTGCTCCAGAAAATCCCAGTGGTGGCAGGCCACCAGCTGGGCCTGGCGGATCAGGTAGGTGGAGCGGATCGGCCGGGGGCCGAAGCGCAGGTGCGACACCGTGACCGAGCCCGATTTCTTCGAGTCGTAGACGAAGTAGCCCTGGGTGTGCAGGCCCGTGCCCTCGCCGATGATCTTGATCGCGTTCTTGTTGGCGCCCACCGTGCCATCGGAGCCGAGGCCGTAGAACACGGCGCGGAACGTCTCCGGCGCCTCGGTGTTGAAGCTGGGATCCACCTCGAGGGAGCGGTGGGTCACGTCGTCGTGGATGCCGACGCTGAAGTGGTTTCTGGGCTGACTGGCCGTCAGGTTGTCGAACACGGCCTTCACCATCGCCGGGGTGAACTCCTTGGAGGCCAGGCCATAGCGCCCCCCGATCACTCGAGGCGGCGCTCCGGGCCAGTGTTCGGCGATGGCGGCCACCAGGTCGAGGTAGAGCGGTTCACCGCCGCTGCCCGGCTCCTTGCAGCGATCCAGCACGGCGATGGCGCGGGTGCTGGCCGGCAGTGCCGCCACCAGCTGCTCGCCGGCCAGGGGGCGATACAGGTGCACCTTGAGCACCCCCACCCGCTCGCCCCGGGCCATCAGGGCCTCCACGGCTTCCGCGGCGGCCCCACAGCCGGAGCCCATCAGCACCAGCACCCGCTCGGCTTCGGGGTGGCCCTGGTAGTTGAACAGCTGGTAGTGGCGCCCGGTGAGAGCGCCGAAGCGATCCATGGCCTGCTGCACCAGCTGTGGGGTGGCGTCGTGAAAGCGGTTGGCGGCCTCGCGGGCCTGGAAGCAGAGGTCGGGGTTCTGGCTGGTGCCCCGGATCACCGGGTGATCCGGAGAGAGGCCGCGGGCCCTGTGGGCGGCGACGAGGTCTGCGGGAATCAGCTGCCGGAGGGTGGCGTCGTCGAGCAGCTCCACCCGCTGGATCTCATGGGAGGTGCGAAAGCCATCGAAGACGTGCAGGAACGGCACCCGGCTCGCCAGGGTGGCGGCGGTAGCGATGGCGGCGAAATCGCCCGCCTCCTGCACCGAGGAGGCAAACAGCAGGGCGCAGCCGGTGCCGCGGGCGGCCATCACATCGGAGTGGTCGCCGAAGATCGAGAGGGCCGAGGTGGCCAGAGCCCGCGAGGCCACATGGATCACCGCCGCGGTGAGCTCCCCGGCGATCTTGTAGAGGTTCGGGATCATCAACAGCAATCCCTGCGATGCCGTGAAGGTGGTGGTGAGGGCACCTGCCTGCAGGGCCCCGTGCACCACCCCGGCGGCGCCGGCCTCGCTCTGCATCTCCACCACCGCCGGCACGCTGCCCCAGAGGTTGGGGCGCCCTTCGCTGGCCCAGGCATCGGCCCACTCCCCCATCGGCGAGGCGGGAGTGATCGGGTAGATCGCCATCACCTCGTTGAGGCGGTAGGCCACCCGCGCCACGGCTTCGTTGCCATCGATCCAGGCCTGCCGGGTGCTCATGGCTCCTCCTCCAGCACCGTGAGGGCAAGCCCCACGTGCACCAGCAGCTGATCGCCCACCCGTGCCTCGGGCACGCAGGCCAGGCTCACCTGGCGCAACACGCCCCCGAAGCTCACCTCCCCCATGCGCCAAAGGGGATCAGGGTGCTCATCGATGCTGATCAGCTCACCGGGCACCGCCAGGCACATGGCTTGCCACCCGCGGGGTTGTTCTGGTTATAGGCAGTCCGCTCGGGCTTGGCCGGGATTCACAGCGCCAGCAACTGGCCGATGGGCAGGGCCGCGTCGTTGCAGGGGAGCTGGCGGGGCCAGAGCGGCTCGATGTCCCGCTGCCGCAGGGCGGCGATGCTGCGCTCCAGCAGCAACTGGTTCTGAAAACAGCCGCCACTGAGCAGGAAACGCCGCGCCTCCAAGGCCACGGCCAGATCGCCAATGGCGCTGGCCAGGGCCTGGTGGACGGCCAGGGCGATGCTGGCGGGCGGCAGGCCAGCCGAGAGGTCGGCCAGGAGCTGTTCCAGCAGCGGTTGCCAATCCAGTTGCCATGGCTCCGCCCCCTGAGACGTCCGCAGGGCAATGGCGTAGGTGCATTGCCCAGGCGGCTGGGCTTCCAGGGCCAGCGCCTCCAGGGCCAGGGCGGCCTGGGCCTCGTAGCTGCAGCGCTGCTGCAGCCCCAGCAGCGAGGCCACCGCATCAAACAGCCGCCCCACGCTGGAGCACAGCGGGCTCTGCAGCGCCCGACCCAGGGCCACCTCCAGCACGCTCAGCTCCTCCGCCGTGAAGGCCCCCGCTGTGGATGCCGGCGGCAATCCTGCGGTTCGCTCGCGCCAGCGGTTGCCGAAGGCCGCCACCAGCAGCCCCAGGGCGGCCCGGCGCGGCTCCCGCAGTGCCTGCTCCCCGCCTGGCAACCGGAACGGCCGCAGCATCGCCACCCGCTCACTGGTGTGGCGGCTCACCCGCAATCCCTCTCCCCCCCAGAGACTTCCATCCGTGCCCAGGCCGGAGCCATCCCAGGCCACCCCCAGTTCAGGCCCCTCCAGGCCGTGCTCCGCCAGCACCGCCAGCAGGTGGGCATGGTGATGCTGCACAGATCGCAGCGGCCGCCGCTGGGCTGCCGCCAGGGTCGCGGCTAACTGGCTTGCGGTGTAGCCGCCATGGCGGTCGCAAAGGATCACCGCTGGCTGAATGCCGTGACGCCCGCACCACTGGGCCTGGGTGCGGCGCAGGTGCTGCCCTCCCGCCAAGCTGCTGAGGTCCCCCAGGTCGGGACTGAGCAGGGCCTGCTCCGCCTGGTCCGGCGCCTGGCTGCCAAGGCCCAGGGCGATGCTTCCTTTCACCTGGGCTCCGAGGGCCAGCCGCCCTGCCGCCGGCTCGGTGGCGGGCGGCAGGGCCACGGCGCAGGGGGCGAGGCCGCGTCCCAGCCGCAGCACCAGGGGGCGACCGGCCGCCAGTCGCACCACGCTGTCGTCGATGCGGTTGACGATTCGCAGGTTGTGGCACAGGACTCCATCCGCCAGGGCTGCCAGGGTGTCGCTGTCTGCCTCCGGATCCGTGCACAGCGGCTCGCCGGAACGGTTGGCGCTGGTGGCCACCACCACCCCGCCGAAGGCCTCCAGCAGCAAGTGGTGCACACCGCTGCTGGGGCGCATCACCCCGAGCCAGGGGCTGTGGCCAGCCACCTCATCGCTCACCTCGCCGTCCGCCGCCGGGGATCGGCGGCGGAGCAGCAGGATCGGCGCGGCGCTGGAGTTGAACAGCTCGGCCTCGGGGCCGGAGAGTTGGCAGTGCCGCTCCACCCAGTGCTGCGGGGCCATCAGCGCCAGGGGTTTCTCCGGCCGGCCCTTGCGCCGCCGCAGTTCCGCCACCGCTTGGCCGTTGCGGGCATCCACCAGCAACTGGAAGCCGCCCACCCCCTGCAGTGCCACGATCTGGCCTCGCCGCAGGGCCTCGGCCGCGGCGGTGATTGCGGCGGCATCGCCGCTGCGGCGGTGGTCCGCTCCGGCACCCGTGCATTGCCAGCGCAGCCGGGGCCCGCACTGGGGGCAGCTGATGGTTTGCCCGTGGAAACGCCGATCCTCCGGGTCGGCATAGTCCCGCTGGCAGAGGGCGCAGAGGGGAAAGGCCGCCAGGCTGGTGTGCTGGCGCTCAAAGGGCAGCTGCTCCACCACGCTGTAGCGGGGGCCGCAGTGGGTGCAGCTGATGAAGGGGTAGCCGAAGCGCCGATTGCTCGGATCGCGCAGTTCCGCCAGGCACTCGGGGCAGGTGGCCAGATCGGGCGCGATCAGCGCCGTGGCCGCCCGGTTGGCGCCCGACCGCCCGAGGGTTGCCGGGGCGATGCGAAACCCCGCAGGCTCGCCCTGCACCACGTCCCAGCGGCTGTCGATGTGATCGATGCGGCTGTGCACGGGTGGTTGCCGGCGCAGGGCGTCGAGAAAGGCATGGAGCTGGGGCTGCGGGCCCTCCACCACCAGCTCTACGCCTCGGTGGTCGTTGCGCACCCACCCCCGCAGCTGCAACCCGTGGGCCAGACGATGCACGTGGGGCCGGAAGCCCACCCCCTGCACCCGTCCCTGGATCCGCAGCTCCAGCCGCCGTTCAGGGGTGAGGGCCATGGGGTTCCGCCACCGGCAGGTGCTGGCAGAGCCAGCTCACCAGGGGCTCCAGGCCAGATCCGGTGCGGGCCGAGAGCTCGAACACCCGGGCCCGGGGGGCGATGGACCTGAGGTTGGCCAGGGCCTCCTGCCGCTGAAAGCCAACGGCATCGGCCAGATCGCTCTTGTTGATCACCACCGCATCGGCCGATTGAAACAGGGCGGGGTATTTGAGTGGCTTGTCCTCGCCCTCCGTCACCGAGAGCACCGCCAGCCGCAGCTGTTCCCCCAGGTCGAAGGCCGTGGGGCACACCAGGTTGCCCACGTTCTCGATCACGAGCAGAGTCATGTCGGTGATGTCGAGCTGCTCGAAGGCCGCCGCCACCTGGGGGGCCTCCAGGTGGCAGAGGTCGCCGGTGCGGATCTGCAGGGCCTGGGCCCCGGCGGCTTGCAGCCGGCGGGCATCGTTATCGGTGGCCAGGTCGCCCACGATCACGCCCACGGGCCCCTGGGGCCAGAGGCGGGCCAGCTGCTCCAGCAGGGCGGTTTTGCCTGAGCCCGGTGCCGAGAGCAGATTCAGCGCCAGTAGGCCGTGGTGCTGGAAGTGGGCGCGGTTGTGCTCGGCCTGGGCGTTGTTTCTGGAGAGCAGGCTCTGCTGCAGCGCAATCAGGCGGTGGGGCCTCTCGCAGCCGCAGGTGCCGCACATCTACGACACCTCCAGGGCCACCAGTTCCAGCTCCCGCCCCCGCAGCACCTGGGTCGAGAGGGCACCGCAGCGGGGGCAGGCGTGAATCACGTCCGATGGGGCGAACTCCTGCTGGCAGTCTGCGCAGAAACAGACCGTTCGGACGACCTCCAGCTCCAACGTCGACCCCTGGGTGTCGATCGAGCCAGATCCATCGCCAGGTTCGCGATCGGCCATCACCACAGCGAAGGCGGAGCGCAGGGCGTCGGCATCCACACCTGAGAGGCTGCCGATCCGCAGCTGCAGCCGATGGATGCGGCTGGCACCCTCCCGGCTGGCGGCCTCTTCCGCCAGGTGGCGCAGCTCTGCCATCAGCGCCAGTTCATGCATCGCCAGCTCGCTCCTGGGCCCAGCCCCGCAACAGCGCCACGGCCGGCTCCATGGCCCGGGCGGCGGCAGGGGAGAGCCGATCGCCGATCGTGAGTTCGTGTGCCGGCATCAACAGCAGCCAGGCCGGTGGCTGGCTGCCATAGAGCTGGCGGCAGAGCCCCAGCAGATCCCCGGGCGAGAGCTGATGGCTGAGGGGCTGGCGGCCCTGTCCGTCGCTTCCCGCCAGGGGTTGCAGCGCCAGGGCTGGGCCTGCAGCGACGTCTGCTGCCAGCGCCGCATCCACAAACACCACCGCCTCGGCCGCGGCGATCAGGGGGGCCAGCTCGGGCGTGAGCTGGTGCACCGCCTCCACCCGCAGCCCGGGCAGTTCCAGGGCGCTGAGTGCTGCGGCAATGCGCCAGCCAATGCCATCGTCGCTGCGCATGGTGTTGCCGCAGCCGATCAGCAGGCGCTGGTTCATGGCCGTTGCCGCTCCTGCAGCAGCGCGCCATCGGGGCCGATCAGCTGCACATGCAGCGGCATCTGGCCGGCGGCGTGGGTGGAGCACGACAGGCATGGATCAAAACAGCGGATGCCCGCCTCCACCCGGTTCAGCATCGCCTCGCTCAGGTTGCCATCGCAGAGGTAGTGGCGAGCGATCTGGGTGATCGTGCGGTTCATGGCGCTGTTGTTCTGGCCGGTGGCGATGATCAGGTTCACCTTCTCGATCAGGCCGTTGGCATCCACCCGGTAGTGGTGGAACAGGGTGCCGCGGGGCGCCTCACTCACGCCCACGGCCTCGTGGCAGTTCACCCCGGCCCGGGCCCGCACATGGGTGGCGGTGATCTCGGGATCGTCGAGCAGGCGCTCCATCTGCTCCAGGCAGGCCACGATCTCGATCAGCCGAGCCAGGTGATAGAGGAACGAGGCGCACACCACCCGTCCGCCCCGCTGGCGCAGTTCCAGCAGCTCCCGATCGGCCCGCTCGCTGCCGATGCGCTCGCAGAGGTTCAGCCGCGCCAGGGGGCCCACGCGATAGCAGCCGGCCTCGGGGCCGAGGCTTTTGAGATAGGGGAACTTGAGGTAGCTCCAGGGCTCCACCGCTTCCGCCAGGAAGGAGGCGTAGTCGTCTTCCTGAAGGCCGTCGGCCACCAGGGTGCCATCGCTGGCCATCACCCGGATGCCCCGTCCGCCGTAGTGCTCCCACGTGCCATCGGCTCCCACCAGGCCCAGAAACAGCGAGGGGAAGTCGCCGAACACCTGCAGTTCCTCCCGCAGTTGGGTGTCGAGCAGGTGCTTGAACAGCTCCAGCCCCTGCTGGGCGATGGCGAAGGCCTCCGGCAGGCCGGCGCGGATCTGGTTGCGCTGGTCCGGGCTCAGGGGGCTGCGCACCCCTCCCGGCACCGCCCAGGCGGCATGGATCTTGCGCCCCCCGAGGGCCTCGATCACCCCCTGCCCGAACTGGCGCAGGCGGATGCCGGCGCGGGCCAGGTCGGGGTCGGCCGCAATCAGCCCGAACACGTTGCGCTGGGCTGGATCGCTGTCCCAGCCCAGCAGGAAATCGGGGCTGCTGAGGTGAAAGAACGACAGGGCATGGCTCTGGGTGAGCTGGGCCAGGTTCATCAGCCGCCGCAGCTTCTCGGCCGCCGGTGGGATCCCCACCGCCAGGATCTTGTCGCCGGTCTTGGCGGCCGCCAGCAGGTGGCTCACGGGGCAGATGCCGCAGATCCGCGCCGTGATCGCCGCCATCTCGGTGAAGGGGCGGCCCTCGCAGAACGCTTCGAAGCCCCGGTACTCCACCACGTGGAAGCGGGCCGTCTCCACGGCACCCGCCTCGTCGAGGTGGATCGAGATCTTGGCGTGGCCCTCGATGCGGGTCACCGGGTCGATCGTGAGCGTGCGGCGGATGGGTTCGGGGGTCATGGCGGCTGCGTGTTCAACCGAAGCGGATCAGCTCGGGGCCGCTCAGCTCGGGCCAATCCCCCCGCAGCAGCGGTTCGAGGGCCGTTCGGATCCGGTGTGCCGAGGGCGGGCAGCCCGGCAGGTAGAGATCCACCGGCACCACCTCATGCACGGGCAGCACCCGATCCAGCAGCTCGGGCACGATGCCGGGCGCATGGGGCCGTTGGCCGCTGCCATCGGCCAGCTCCAGATAGGCGCGCCGCAGCACCGGATCGGCGCCATGCAGCATGTTGCGCATGCCCGGGATGTTGGCGGTGATGGCGCAGTCGCCGAACGACACCAGCACCCTGCTGTTAGCCCGCACCCGCTGGATCAGCGCCAGGTTGTCGGTGTTGGCGACGCCCCCTTCCACCAGGCAAATGTCCACCCCTTCGGGGAAGGTCTTGGTGTCGCTGGCGATGGGCGAGTAGACGATCTCCGCCAGGTCGGCGAGCTCGATCAGCCACTCGTCGAGATCCAGAAACGACATGTGGCAGCCGGAGCAGCCCGCCAGCCACACCGTGGCCAGTCGCTTGCGAGGCGTCATGGGGTCCATTGCCGGTGATGGCGGGCGTGCACCAGGGCCTGCAGCCGGCCGGGATCGCTGTGCTTTTCCTCGCTGGTGTCGCCCTTGTGGAACAGGGCTCCGGTGGGACACACCTCCACACACTTGCCGCAGTGGGTGCAGGCGTCCACCGCACCCCACGGTTCATCGAGCCCGGCGATGATCCGGCAGTGCTCCCCGCGCCAGCCCACATCCCACACGTGGGCTCCCTCCACTTCGTCGCACACCCGCACGCAGCGGGTGCAGAGCACGCAGCGGTTGTGATCCAGCCCGAACAGCGGGTGGGAGAGATCCACATGGCGATCGGGGAAGCGGTAGGGCAGGCGGCTGTGGTCCATGCCCACCTCCACCGCCAGGTCCTGCAGCTCGCAGTGGCCATTGGCCACGCAGATGGCACACACGTGGTTCCCCTCGGTGAACAGCAGCTCGATCACCGTGCGGCGGATCTCTTGCAGGCGCGGTGTGGCGGTGTGCACCTGCATCCCCTCCTGCACGGGGGTGATGCAGGCGGGCAGCAGTTTCTCGCTGCCACTCACTTCCACCAGGCACAGCCGGCAGGCCGCCACCGGCGACAACCCCTCCAGGACACAGAGGGTGGGGATGGCAATGCCCGCCTCCCGCGCCGCCTGAAGCAGGGTGGAGCCGGCCTCGATCGCCACATCGCGCTCGTCGATGCGCAGGGTGCACACGCTCATGGTGTGGCCTCCGGCGAAAGCATTGCCAGGTAGTCGCCGCGGAAGTGGCGCAGGGTGCTGAGCACGGGCTTGGGGGCGCTCTGGCCCAGGCCGCAGAGGCTGGTGTCCATCACCATCACGCAGAGGCTCTCCAGCTGTTCCAGATCCGCCGGGTTTGCCCGCCGCTCCAGGATCCTGCACAGCAGGTTGTCGAGCTGCACGGTGCCGGCGCGGCAGGGCACGCACTTGCCACACGATTCCTCCCGGCTGAAGGCCATGAAGAAACGGGCGATGTCCACCATGTTGGTGGTGTCGTCCATCACCACCATGCCGCCGGAGCCCATGATCGTGCCGAGGGCCTGCAGGCTCTCGTAGGTCACGGGCGTGTCGAGTTGCTGGGCGGGAACGCAACCTCCCGATGGCCCGCCGGTCTGCACGGCTTTGATGGTGCGGCCCTGGGGGGCTCCGCCGCCCATCGTCTCCACGATGGTGCGCAGGTTGGTGCCCATCGGCACCTCGATCACACCGGTGCGGAGCACATCGCCGGTGAGGGAGAACACCTTGGTGCCGCCCCCGTAGGCCTCCACCCCCAGCCGCAGCAGGGCCGGCACGTTGGCGAAGGTTTCCACGTTGTTGATCAGGGTGGGCAGGCCGAACACCCCCTGTTCTGCCGGGTAGGGAGGTCTGGGCCGCGGCATGCCGCGCTTCCCCTCGATCGACTGGATCAAGGCGGTTTCCTCCCCGCACACGTAGGCGCCGGCCCCCACTCGCAACGCGATTTCGAAGTTGAAACGGCTCCCGGCGATGGCGGTGCCCAGCCAGCCCTGCTGCTCGGCCTGGTGGATGGCCTGGCGCAGCCGCGCAATGGCCAGGGGGTATTCCGCTCGCACGTAGATGAAGCCGCGGCTGGCCCCCACTGCGTGGGCAGCGATCGCCATGCCCTCCAGCAGGGTGTGGGGATCGCCCTCTAGCACGGTGCGATCCATGAAGGCACCGGGGTCGCCCTCATCGGCGTTGCACACCACCACCTTCTCGTGGCCGGGCATCTTGGCCACCGTGGCCCACTTCAGCCCGGTGGGATAGCCGGCGCCGCCACGGCCCCGCAGGCCGCTGCGCCGCACCAGCTCGATCACGGCGGCGGGATCGTTGGCCTCGAGCACGCGCTGGAGTTGCTGGTAGATGCCAGCAGCCAGGGCCTCGGTGATCGATTCCGGATCGATGCGGCCGCAGTGCTTCAACACCAGCCGGCGCTGCAGCCGGAAGAACGGGTGGTTGAGATCCAGCGCCTGGCCGGCGGGCGGCTGCCAGGGCGCGGGGGCTTTCGGGTTTTCGGCGCAGGCCCTGAGGCTGCGGGCCAGGGCCGCCAGCGCAGCGGGATCGCTGGCCGGCAGGTTGCCGAACAACTGCCGCTCGGGGTGGCCGACGCCGCTGGCGGTTTCCAGCTCCAGCAGCGGACCCTCGCTGCAGGGGCCCAGGCAGCCCACCCCTTTCACCACGGTGGAGCTCCCCGCCACCGCCGCCAGGGCTTGCCGCAGATCCTCCCCGCCGCGGCTGCGGCAACTGGCGGCGGTGCACACCCGCAGGCAGAGGCTCATGGCTCCAGCCTCCTGAGGCCCGCCAGCAGGGCCGTGCTGGTCTGCAGATTCCACACCGCGCCGTCCACCACCACCAGAGGCGCGCCACTGCAGGTGCCCACGCAGCGCACGCTGCCGAGCTCGATGCCGCGCTCGGCCAGGGGTTCCCCAGCCAGCACGGCCAGCAAGGCCCCGGCTCCCTTCACGTGGCAGGCGGTGCCGGTGCACACCAGACAGCTGTGGCGCAGGGGCGGCGTGAAGCGAAACAGGTGATAGAAACTCGCCGTGCCCTGGACGCGGCTGAAGGGCAGGCGCAGCTCCCGGGCGATGTGGCGGAGCAACGGCTCCCCCAGGTAGCCGTAGAGCTCCTGGCCGTGGTTGAGCACCTCGATCAGCCCATCGGCCTGGCGGCCGTGGCGTTGCAGCACCGGCTCGAGATCGGGAAAGCTCTCCGGCATGGCGCGTCCCAGCCCGGTGTCGTCAAGCTAGGCAGCCTGCGGGAGCTTGGCAGTGGGGGGCGGATCTACCTCAGCTCGGGGGCGTCGTTGCGGCTGCTGGCGCCGCCAGGCGTTGCGGTCCATAGGGTCCGGCTGGTTCAGCCTGGATCTGGAACGCCATGATCGATCGCATCGAGGATCTCCCCACCGGCACGCTCGGGTTCGCCTTCCATGGGCAGATCAGGGGTGAAGACATCGATCAGGTGCTGGTGCCGGCGATCGATGCGGGCGTGGCCCAATGCGATCACCTCAAGCTGTTGCTGTGCTTCGGCGACGACTTTGAGGGTTACACCCTGGACGCCGCCTGGGACGACTCCAACCTTGGATTGCGCCAGTGGAGCGGCTTTGAGCGGCTGGCGGTGGTGACGGATCTGGCCTGGTTGCGCCAGGGGGTGCGCGGCCTGGCCCTGCTGCTGCCCTATCCGGTGCGGCTGTTCAACCCTGCGGAGGCCGATGATGCCAGGCGGTGGTTGTCGGAGTCGCTGGGCACCATCCACGTGGATCAGCAGGGCGAGGTGATCACGCTCAAACTGATCGGCCGGCTCGATCCGGAGGCCTACGCCCGCATCGACGACGACATCGCCACCCTGCTGAGCCATCAGGAGGAGTTGCGCCTGCTGCTGGATCTGAGCGATTTCGATGGCTGGCTTGGTCTTGCAGCCCTCGGCCATCACCTCAGCCTGGTGCGTGAATTCCACCGGGCCCCCGGGCGTGTGGCCGTGGTGGGCGATCGCCGCTGGCAGCACCTGACCCAGCGGCTGATGGCGCGTTTCATGACGGCCGACACCCGCTACTTCGACAGTTCTGTGCTCGCCAAGGGCCAGGAGTGGCTCTGCCAGAGCGAGGTCAAGGTTGCCTGAGGGCTGCGCGCCTGTTGCGCAGGGAGCCTTGCCCCGCGTTGGCTTAGCTAAGGCTTAGCCAAGCGCAGACGGGGCTCGGCTGAGGAGCTTTACACCCCAAAGCCCGGATCAATCGTCGCCATGGCAGCGGCGGCTCGCTCGCACAGCTCGCGGTGGCTGGCACCGTGGCTGGCGATCAGGCAGCCGGCCTGGCGGATGTCGCCGCTGTTGTAGGCCAGAGCGCGGCCATCGGCGTGGGTGAAGGCGCCGCCCGCTGCCCGCAACACCGCCTCGGGAGCGGCCATGTCCCAGTCTTTGGGAGCGCTCTTGCCAGACAGCGAGATGTAGAGGTCGGTTTCGCCCCGCAGGATCGTGGCCACCTTGCCGCCCACGCTGCCGATGGCCCTGGTGTCGCCCAAGGCCAGGGCCTCCAGCAGTTGTTCCAGTCGCTGATCGCGGTGATTGCGGCTGGCCACCAGCACCAGCTCCCCCAGCTCCCGGCGGGGGCTGAGCTGGGGGGGGGCCTGCTCGCCAGCCCGGTTCTCACACCAGGCGCGGCCCGTGCCCGCCTCATCCAGCAGGCCGAACCAGAGTTCCTCCTTCTCAGGCAGCAGCACCACCCCCAGCACCGGCTCTCCGCGTTGCACCAGGGCCAGGTGCACGGCGTACTCGCCCGTGCCCTGCAGAAAGTCCTTGGTGCCATCGAGGGGATCGAGGATCCACAGCCATTCGGCCTCCAGGGGCACGCCAGGGCTGAGCTGCTCCTTGGCGGTCTCCTCGCTGAGCAGGGTCCAGGGGGCATCGGGGAAGGCCGCCGTCAGCCCCTCCAGCAGCCACTGGTTCACCGCCAGATCGGCGGCACTCACCGGTCCCTCGCCACCCTCATCCACGCTCAGGGCCCGCGGGAAGCCGTAGGGGGGCTGCTCGCCGCGGCCGTAGGCCAGCAGGATGTCGGCCGCGCCCCAGCTCAACCGCCGCAGCTCCGCCAGCAGGACGTTTTCGGCGATCCCGGCAAGCATCATGGAGACGGCAAAGGGGCATTGTGATGCAGGGGGAAGAACCGGCCGCAGGCGTGCTCTATCTGGTGGGAACGCCCATCGGCAACACCGGCGACCTGTCGCCCAGGGCCCGAAAGCTTCTGGAGCATGCCAGCCGCATCGCCTGCGAGGACACCCGTCGCAGCGGCCTGCTGCTCCACAACCTGGGGTTGCGCGGTGGTGAACATCCCCCGCGGCTGGTGAGCTTCCATGAGCACAACCAGGCCGCCCGCATTCCGGAGCTGCTGGCGGCCCTCACGGCCGGTGAGTCGGTGGCGGTGATCAGCGATGCGGGCCTGCCTGGCATCTCCGATCCCGGTGAGGCCCTTGTGGCTGCGGCCCGGGCCGCCGGCCACACGGTGATCTGCGTGCCAGGCCCCTGCGCTGCCACCACGGCCCTGGTGAGCAGCGGTCTGCCTGCGGGACGCTTCTGCTTCGAGGGATTCCTGCCGGCCAAGGCCCAGCAACGGCGCCAACGGCTGCGGGAGCTGGCCAGCGAACCCCGCACGATGGTGCTGTTCGAGGCCCCGCACCGGCTGCTGGATCTGCTCGCCGATCTGCTCACGGAACTGGGCGACCGGCCCCTGGCGGTGACGCGCGAGCTCACCAAGCGCCATGAGCAACAGGTGGGTCCCAGCGTCAGCGCCGCCCTGGAACACTTCCAGCGCATCCCACCCCAGGGGGAATTCACCCTGGTGCTCGGGGGAGCGCCGGCCTGCAGCCGGGAGCGCCCCACTGATGCAGAGCTGCGGGCGGAGCTGGAGCACCTGGTGGCCACGGGCCTGAGCAACGGCGAGGCCGCCAAGCAACTGGCCCGGGAAACGGGCCTGCCCAAGCGAGAGCTCTACGCTTTGCTCCACCACCTGGAGCCGAGCTGATGCTGCTGCGCCTGCGCCTGCTGCTCGCCAGCCTCGGCGGTGGCGCCCTGCTGCTGTTGATCCTCTGCCTGGGGGCTCAGAACCTGAATCAGCGGGCCAGCCTCAATCTGGGCTTTGGCCGCACGGCCGAGCTCCCCACCGGGTTCCTGGTGGGTGTGGCGCTGGTGGTGGGCGTGATCAGCGGTGGCACCACCACGGCCCTGCTCTTGCCCCGCGGCGATCAGGGCCGCAGGGTGTAAGTGAGCTTCTCGCCCACCCGAAACTGCGGCAGGGTGCTGGCTATTACGGTGTCTTCCGTCATCAGCTCCTCGTGACCTTCCTGGGTGCGCACCACCACCACACCCGGCGGCTTGCTGTATTGATAGATGTTGATCTGATTGGACGGTTCGTAGCTGGCCGTGCCGATGGTTGAGAGCTTCTGCTTGCCGGCGAACCAGGTTTCCGTGAAGGCGAAGCGGTTGAGCCCGGTGCTCACCTGGCGGGTGATGCCGTAGGCGCCGCTGGAGGAGGTGACCCTCCAACGGGAGGTGGTGGCGTTGAAGGCCGTACCTGGAGGATCCGTGCGCAGGCGGCCCGGCAGGGGATCGCAGGCGCTGAGCAGGGCGATGCTGCTCGCCATGCAGCTGCTCACCAGCAGCGAAGCCAGCCCGTTGCGGCGGCCCTCCAACAGCATCAGCTGCCGGGAATGGCGTAGAGGGAGCCCCCCTCCACCACCAGTCGGGTGATGCCCTGGGCCACCAAGTAACACGATGTGCGTTCCAGGATGCCCGTGTCGGGAACTTTGATCACCCGCTGGCTGCGACCGCACTGGCGCTTGGCCTGGCGAGGATTGGCATAGAGCATCAGGGCCTGGCGCTCCTGTTCGTCGTCGGGCAGGGCGCCGAGCTCGGGAAACTCCCTGAGGGGGCGTGCCTGCAGCTCCACGGTCTTGTCCACCAGCATGTAGACGCTGGTGGGCAGCGCGCCGGGAGTGAGGGGCTGGAGCAACACGGCTGGCCGATCCCCATGGCTCAGTTCGGCGCCAACGGAGGGCAAGATTTCTGCCGGATCGGATTCCTCGTCGCCGTCGCCGTCGTCCTCCCCATCGTCGGCAAAGTCGTCGGCATCGTCGATGGCGAGCAGGCCAGCGGCGTCGGGCTCCGCATCATCGAGATCCGCATCGGCATCGCTGGCTGCGGGCAGATCCAGTTGGGCCGGGGCTTGCTGCGGTTGGTTTTGGGCGAGGGGCGCGGGATCTGAATGCTCGTCGATTTGGTTTTGGGTGCTCTGGCCACGGCCGCCCCGGGCTTGCTTCTTGATCCGGGCCAGCTCCTCGGGGTCGAGCACTGCCTTCAACACACGGCTCACCGTGTTGGGGCTGCAGCTGTAGACCTCGGCCAATGCCTGGGCCGTCTCACCCTGCCGGTAACGAGCCACCAGCTCCTCTTTCTGGCTGTCGGTGAGCCGGGGAGCCGCCATGAAGCCAAGGGTGCGCAGCACACCACCATAGAAGCTCCAGTTCGCCTGAGCGGCCAATCTCAACTGCCACAATGGCCTCGACTGCCCCGGCAGCACCCTTGCTCCCTTAGCTCAGCTGGATAGAGCAGCTGCCTTCTAAGCAGCCGGTCGATGGTTCGAATCCATCAGGGGGCGTTTCA
>RGNC01000231.1 GCA_010029175.1 Synechococcaceae bacterium WB8_1B_136
TCATGTCGCCGTAGAGGGTGCAGTAGCCCACCGCCAGCTCGCTCTTGTTGCCGGTGGAGAGCAGCAGCTGGCCCTGTTGATTGGCCACGCCCATCAGCAGCGTGCCGCGGATCCGCGATTGCAGGTTCTCGGCGGTCACGCCTGCCGGTGGGCCCTGCAGTGCCGGCGTGAGGGCCGCATCGAAGGCCGCCATCAGCGGCGCGATCGGCACGGTGTGGGTGCTGACACCCAGGCGCGCGGCCAGGGCCAGGGCGTCGTGGATGGAGCCGCGGGAGCTCCAGGGGGAGGGCATCAGCAGCCCCTGCACATGGCGCGGCCCCAGGGCTGCGCTGGCGATCACCGCCACCAGGGCGGAGTCGATGCCACCGCTCAGCCCCAACAGGGCCTGGCTGAAACCGCACTTGCGGGCGTAGTCGCGCACCCCCAGCACCAGGGCCCGCAGCAGCAGCTCGTTGGCGTCGGGCAGGGGCAGGGGCAGGGGCAGCGGCAAGGGCGGCGTCGGCGCTGCGGCCGGCACCAGCGGCGCTGCGGCCGCATCCCTGAACGGGCTGGTGCCATCGAAGATGAGTTCGTCGTTTGCGCCTACCTGGTTGAGGTAGAGAATCGGCGTCTGGAGCTTGGCTGATGCTGATGCGAGGGTGTTGAGTCGGCGCTCGATTTTGCCACGGGCGAAGGGGCTTGCAGAGAGGTTGATGAGGAGGTCGGCCGGTTGTGCATCGTCGAGTGGGTCACGTCCGTAACGGGCTGCAAGCATCGGGTCGTTGCAGGCCCAGAGGTCTTCACAGATGGTGAGGCCCAGGCGCCAGCGGCGCCCGCCCCGCTCCAGCTCCAGCAGGCAGGGTTGCTCGGCGCTTCGGAAGTAGCGCCGCTCGTCGAACACGTCGTAGCTGGGCAGCAGGCGCTTGCGCGCCACCACCCGCCACTGCCCCGCCTCCACCAGGGCCGCGGCATTGAACAGATCGGGTTGCAGCTGGCCCGGGGCCGGCTCGCTCACCCCCAGCACCAGGGCCAGGCCCGCCGGCAGCTGGCCGGCGAGTTGATCGAGCATCTGCTGCTCCCGCTCCCGCAGGGCAGAACGCAGCAGCAGATCCCGGGCCGGATAGCCCCACAGGGCCAGCTCCGGTGCCACCACCAGGTCGGCACCCGCGGCCTGGGCCTGCCGGCAGGCCTCCAGCAGCAGCGCGGCATTGCCCCGCAGGTCGCCCACCAGGGGGTTGAGCTGGGCGAGGGCAAGGCGCATCAGGGCTGGGGGTCGGCGGGCGACTGCCCGAGGCCATAGAGATTGTGCTTGAGCAGTTCCGGCCACAGGGCCGCTGGCACCAGTTCGGGGCTCGGTTGCTGGCGGATCGCGGAGCTGGCCGCGGCGGGCACCGGCAGCGCCAGCAGTTCCACCCGGCCCCCCAGCCGCCGCAGGCGCTCCAGCTCACGGGGCTCCAGGGGCCATCCCTGGCGCGGCACCACCGCCAGCCGGCAGCGCTCCAGCAGCTCCCGGGCCCGGACCCAGCCGGGGATCTGGTGGGCCAGGTCGCCCCCCACTACAAACACCAGCTCCCAGCCGGGCCAGAACCGGGCCGCCCGCTCCAGGCTGTCAATGGCCCGGGGGCTGCTGAGCCGCTGGTCCAGCACCACCCGTGGATCGCCCAGGTCGTCCACCACCGCCTGCAGCAGCGCGGCCCGCAGGGGGAGCGGTGCGCCGTGCTGCTTGGAGGGGTTGTCGCTGGCCCAGGTGGCCACCCGGTCGTAGTGCTGGGCCAGGCCGGCCAGCAGGGCCCGGTGGCCGCGGGTGGGGGGATCGGCACTGGTGCCGAACAGGGCCAGGCTGCCCGCGGCCGGGGCGTTCATGGCAGCAGGCTGGGCAGGTGGCCGACGCTCGCCGGCTGGCTCTGCCACTGGCGCAGCCAGGCGCGGGCCTGGGGGTCCTGGCGGGCCAGGCGCCGCAGCAGCGAGGCCGGCCGCAATCGGCCCCGCTGGGCGCTGCGCAGCAGTTCGGCGGCCGCCAGTCGACCCGTGAGCCGGGTGGTGTGCACCGCCAAGGCCGCCTGGGCCACGGCCACCGGCGCCGCCGGCGCCAGGCTGAGGCCGCCGCTGAGGGGCGCCGCCAGCAGCAGCAGCTGGCGCAGGCCCCCCAGCAGCAGCTGGATGCCCAGCTGGGTGCCCCCCAGCAGCGCGTTCTGGGCCGAGAGGCGCCCCAGCAGCGCCCGGGCGCCACCGCCCCCCAGCTCCAGGCCATAGAGCTGGCAGAGCTGCAGCACCAGCGTGGTGTCGAGGGCCAGACCCCCCGCCAGATCCAGCAGCAGCAAGGGGTTGGCGGCCACGCCTGCGGCCTTCAGGGCCGCGAATCGACCGATCAGGCCCTGGGCGGCCGCCTTGCCCTGGCGCAGGCGCCAGCCGTGCAGGCTGAGGGCGAAGCGATCGGCGGCCCGCAGGCCGTTGAGCCCCAGCAGCAGGGCGCCATCGCTGGAGAGCAGTTCGATCAGGGCCTGGCGCAGGGGCTGGATCTGCGGCGGCTGCGGCTGGCTGC
>RGNC01000232.1 GCA_010029175.1 Synechococcaceae bacterium WB8_1B_136
TCTCGGCGGAGGTGGCCATAGCTCAGGGGGCCTCCTGGGCCTGGTGTTCGAGGCTGCTAATGGCGCTGAGCACCCCCGGCAGGGCGTCTTGGCAGATCAGCAGCACCTGCTCCGCATCCAGGTCGAAGTACTGATGGGCGATCACATCGCGAAAGCCCATCGCACCTTTCCAGTCGATGTTGGGGAAACGGCTGGCCAGCAGGCCCGGCTCCAGCTTCTCCAGCCGCTTCAGCGCTTCACCGGCTGCCAGGAACTGCATGCAGATCACATCCAGTCGGTCTTGGCCTTCCTCTTGATCCAGCAGGGAGGGATCAGCCAGGAGTGGTTTCGCCTTGCGATCAATCCGCTCCAGTGCCTCCCGCAGGGGAGTGAGCAACAGGAGCCGATCACGGTTCACGCGCTGATGCCCTCCTGCAGGATGGCGCGCCGCAGGGCAGGGTTCATGCGTTCACGCAGGCGCACCAGATCCACAGGGCGCTGCAGCAGCTCCTCCAGCTCCTGCTTCAGGTGCACGGTGGCGTAGGGGGTAAGGGGATCCAGCTCCACCCACACATCAACATCACTGCTCGCGGTGGCCTGATTGCGGGCGGTGGAGCCGAACAGGCCGATGCGCTGGAGCTGATAGCGCTGCCGCCAGCTTCCCTGGCGCTCTCGCAACAGCGGCAGCACCTGATCCGGGCTGAGGGCAGGCAGGTTCTGCGTACCGCTCGGCATTCAGCGCCAGCAGGCGGGCGAGCACGTCGTCGCGCACGGCATCGGGCCAGCGGGAGCGCCAGGGCAGTTTGCGGCGACCGCTGATGGCGCCGTAGGCCTCCAGCTGGCCCTGGAAATCGAGGGCATCGTTGGCATCCCAGAAGAACAGCTCGCCGCTGTCGATGCGCTCCTGCAGGTCATCGGGGAGCTGGGTGTCGTCTTCGGTGTCGAGGTAATCGAGCCCGAAGCCGCAGGCGGTGGGCACATCGCTCCAGCCGTAGGCCTGCAGCACCGCCTGATCCATCTCGCCGTGGAGCTGGCGCAACTCCAATAGGCCGGAGCTGGTTTCGGCTGGATCGTGAAAGCGGTTGTAGGTGCTGGTGAGGCCTTCGTTGTTGGCCACCATCAGCTCGGCGCGGAACTGGTGGTAGCGCTCGCCGATGGCTTCGAGGTTCTGACTTGTGGATTCGTGGACGGGATCGTTGGAGGCGGAATCGAGGAGGGCGGTGGGAAAAGGGAAGGTTTCGAAGCAATCTGCAGGTGCATACATGAAGCGATCTTCTAGGGATGATCCAAAGAAGAGCGAGTAGAGCTCATGTAATCGCGATTGAAGTAGTGCCAAAGACGGCAACTTGTACTGAGGAATAACAACAAGCCTCTCCGAGAAGACTGATCCAGGCTGCATTGACGCAAAGCCAATTTTTTCAGTAACCCTTGAGACCACCAACACTCGCTCACACCCAGCAATCGCTGCATCCAGCGCAGGCGTGGAGCGTCCGAACTGCCACCACTTCTGCTTCCGTCGGCGCCCATCTGCATTGTCCTTCAGTAGATCCCGCTCTGGCTTTACCTTCTTTTCGACAATCCCCATCAACTCCGGCCACTCCCGCCGGCACTCCTCCTCACTACGCTCCCCGAAGTTGATCACATACCTGTGATGGGCATGGGTGGGGCTGCTGTTCACCTCCTCGCCGCCGATATACAGAAAGATCACCTCAGCATTCTTCGGGTTCGCAGCGATCAGCCGCTCCATCGTGGCGATTGGTGAGGGGATGCCTGGTGTGTCGTCGTCGGCTGGGCCGGAATCATCGAAGGTGAAGCCCATGCCCAGCACGATCGAGCCCTGGAAGCTCTTACCGGCATTGGCAGCCAGCTGCTTCGGATCCTCATGGCCGCCGTTGGCAAACAGGAACGCTGTGATCTGCTCCACCGGCCGCCGTTCCAGCAGCTTCACGCCGGTGTAAGCACCCTTATGCAGGTGCACCACGCTCACCACCACGGCCGCCACGCCCGGCCACTTGGTGCGCTTGCGGGCCGCATAGATCGTGCCGCCATGTAGGCAGATCCAACGCAGGCCGGTGCTGCGCGTGTCGCCCTGGGCGATGGTGTTGGTGGCGATCAGCCCCAGAGATCCACCGGGCCGCAGCAGATCAAAGCCGCGGCGGAAGAAGTGGGCCACCAGATCGGCATTGCCGTGGCTCTCGGGATGCAGCTGCTTGAACCAGTCTAGGATTCCGTTGGGGCTTCCCTCGGCGATGGTGTTCTTGCCGGCAAAGGGAGGGTTGCCCACGAACACATCGAACCCCGGTTGCTCTCGCCCGAATACATCGGGGAAGGCCAGCTGCCAGTGCAGCGGCTGAATCCCCTTCTCGCCCTCACGCAGCCGCTCCAGCGGCTCAGCCAGCTCTTCCTCCAGCTCTTCTGCTGAGCTGTGCTGCAGCGTGGCCGCCAGATAGAGCTGCTTCAGCGTTTCGCGATCCTTCGGCTTCTTGCCGTTGAAGAACGCCGCCACCAGCAGATCACCCACCGTGCGCAGGTAGGCGGTG
>RGNC01000233.1 GCA_010029175.1 Synechococcaceae bacterium WB8_1B_136
AGCCCCGTCACTTGGCCGGTTTGCCCTTGGCCTGGTTCTCCTGCACCAGCCGGAAGTACTCCGGCGTCGGGAAGATCACGTAGGTGTCCTGGGGAGCCTTGATGATCTCCCGCAGCACAGCCGTGAGGTCCGCCACCTGGGGCTTGAGCTTGTCCCGTTCAGGCACCTTGGCCAGGCTGTTCTGGAGCTGCTCGTAGCTCAGAAAGAACACCCCGCGCGGGCCCTCTGGCGTGGTGATGGTGGTGAAGGGCTTGGTGAAGAACACCGGCACGCTCAGCCCATCGTTGATCTGTTGCTCCGTGAGACCCTGGGCCTTGAGCAGCGCCACGGCCTGCTGCCGATCGCTCTGGTTCACCACCACCGGGGCCAGCAGGGGCTTGCTCTTGTCCTTGAGTTGCTTGTTGAGGTCGGAGACCTTGTCGTTCATCACGTTCAGCGGGATGGCCACCAGACCCGCCTTGAGGTTGGGATTGCCCTTCAGCAACCCGGCCAGCTCCGACTGGGCCTTGGCCTTCTCCAGATACAGCGGCAGGATCAGGGCCTTGTCCTTGGGGATGGGGAGCGGCACGCCCTTGTCGTCGGTGAGCACATAGACCGGGATCACCTCCAGCTTCTTGATCGCCTGCGCCTCGGGAATGGCAAGGGCCGGCGAGACGGCGGTGATGGCAGCGCCCGCGGCTGCACCCACCAGGCCAGTGGACAGAAGCCATGAGCTCACTCTGCAGCCCATCTGCCGGCGCCATGCATCAAGGCAAGACCGCATACGACCAACTGTGGAAAGGCTGAGCCTAGACAGGGATTCGGACCTAACTTTCCCCTGCTGGACGGTGCCGGCCATGACCACTGCGGATCAGACCAGCTCCCCTGCCGCAAACCAGGGCAGGGCCTGGCTGGGCTACCGGCCGCCCCGGGGCTGGTCGCAGCGTCAGCGCCTGCTGAGCGCCGCCGGCCTGGCGGCGGCGCTGCTGGGCAGCCAGAGCCTGGCGGCCAGCAGTCCCCAGGCCAGCGACGTGCGGCTGCTGCTGCCGAGCGAGGGGTTGCTGGCGGGACTGGGGGATGGCCTGCGCCGCGGCTACGGCCTGGCCATGGAGCAGAGCCGGATCTGCGGCCGGCGCCCCCCCTCCCTGCAGCTGGGCTGGCTGCCTCCCGGGGCCGACCCCGGACCGGCCCTCGCCGCCATGCCCCGCTCGGCCCTGCTGGTGGCGCCGCCGGCGGCGCCCCTGGCCGCCTACGGCCAGCTGGCCGATCGCCAGCGGCTCACCGTGCTGCTGCCCCTGCAGCGGGGCACCTCCCTGGAACGGCTGCCCCAACAGCCCGGCGCCGACCGGCTCTGGCCCCTGGTGCCCGGCCGCAGCCTTGAAGCCGACCGCCTCGCCAGGGGGCTGCTGGAGGCCGGGAGCTCCCGGGTGATGGCCGTCCATGACGGCAGCACCGAGGAGCAGAGCCTGACCGCTCGCTTCGGCAGCAGCTTCGGCAATGGGGGCGGCCAGCTGCTGGGGCCCACCCAGGAACCGATGCCGGTGGATGCCGGCAGCACGGCTGCCCTGGAGCAACTGGACGCCGACGTGGCCTGGTATCGCCCCCAGGCCCTGGTGGTGTTCACCCGGCCAGGCAGCCCCCTGGCCCGCGCCGTGCAACAACGGCCCTGGCCCGGTGAGCTGATGCTGGCCTGGCCCTTCCCGGTGGAGACACGCCTGGCCCAGGCGCAGCTGGGGGTGGATCCGCTCAGCCGCGGCGCCGGTTGGCCGGCCTTCGCTCGCAGCTTCCGCCAGCGCTGGGGCTATCAGCCCGGCGTGGTGGAGGGCGCTGGCTACGACGCCGGGCTGGTGGCGGCCCTGGCCTCGGTGCGCAGCTCGGGGCGATCCGGCTGGGATCTGAACTGGTTCAACGCCAAGGCCAACCCCCTGCCCCTGTGCACGGCCCTGCAGCGGCGGGCGCAGGGGGCGGCGGTGCGACCCAGGGGCGTCAGCAGCGAGCTCGACCTGAGCCCCGGCCTGCCGCCCACGGCGGATCTGCAACTCAGCCGGGCCACGGCGTTGTCCGAGCTGCAGCGATGACAAACCCCGCCGGCAGCCCACGCCTGGTGGTGCCCTTCGAGGCCGTCGGCCTTGAGGCCATCGCCGAGGTGGGGGGCAAGAACGCCTCCCTTGGCGAGATGATCAGCGCCCTGGGCGAGGCAGGGGTGAGCGTTCCCGGTGGGTTCGCCACCACCGCCGCGGCCTACCGCCAGTTCATCGCCGCCAACGGCCTGCAGGAGCAACTGCACGCCATCCTGGATCAGCTCGACGGCGGCGACATCGCCGCCCTGCAGGCCGCCGGCGTCGCCGCCCGCTCCCTGCTGCTGAACGCCTCCCTGCCCCCAGACCTGGAGGGCGCGATTGTGGCCGCCTACCGGCAGCTGGGCTCCCCCGCGGTGGCCGTGCGCTCCAGCGCCACCGCCGAGGATCTGCCCGATGCCTCCTTCGCCGGCCAGCAGGAGACGTACCTGAA
>RGNC01000234.1 GCA_010029175.1 Synechococcaceae bacterium WB8_1B_136
AGGCCCGCCGGCTGCTGAGCCAGGCGATTGCGGCGAATCCTGCGTCGGCCGCCAATCTTGAGCAGGCTCTGAGCCGCATCGAGGCGATGCTCAAAGCCTTTCCCAGCCCTGTCCCGCCCAAGCGGACCGTGCTCAGCGTCAGCCGGCTCAAGACCCTTGCCAGCTCAATCTGACATCAGTAGGCGTCTGCTCAGCGGGCCGGAAAGCGACCCGGCTCCATCGAAGGAGCTTCCCAGGTGGGATGAGGTGGTGCTGCGCTCCAGCCCCATCCCAAGCCGCGGCCTTCTTCTTCTCAATGCCGATGGCGGTGATGGGCATCACTGACATGCGGGTGTGCATGTTCCAGCTCGTCGTGCCGATGCTCATGGGCATGCCAGAAGGGTTGATCGGACGCGACACCTTCCAGGTCTTCGGGTTGATGGCGATGCTCGTGATGGGGATCGCCACCGCGCGGATCGTGCCGGTGACGATGGGCGTGACGCAGCACGTCATGGTGATGCCAGTGGCTGTGCTGCTCCCGCAGCAGCAGCAAGACCCCTGCCGCCATCAGGCCAGCGGCCACAAGCAGCTGGGGTGAGAAGGCCTCGCGAAGAATCACCAGGGAGAACAGGGCCCCCACAAAGGGCGCGGTGGAAAACAGCACCGCCTCGCGGGCTGCACCGAGATCGCGCAGGGCCAGCAGATCCAGCCAGATCGAGAGGCCGTAGCCCAGGGCCCCGATCACCAGCAGCGCCAGCGTCGCCGGCAGCGCCGGGAAGGGCTGCCCCAGCAGCACCGCCAGGGCCAGCATCGGCAGCGAAGCACCGGCCGCCTTATGCGTGGCGATCTGGATCGGATCGCGCAGGCTGAGGCGCTGGCTGAGGTTGTTATCAATCCCCCAGGCCAGCGTGGCCAGGGCGATCAGGGCGCTGCCCCCAGCAGTGGCGCCGCTTAGGGAGCCCTCCGAGAGCAGCACCGCCCCGGTGATGGTGAGCAGGGCCGAGACCAGCCCCCGCCGGCCGAGGTGCTCACAGCCCAGCAGCACCGCGATCGCCAGGGTGAACACCGACTCAAGGTTGAGCAGCAGCGAACCCGCAGCCGCGCTCAGGCGGGACAGGCCCAGCACCAGTGCGATCGGTCCCAGCACGCCACCGAGCAGGGTGAGGGTCGCCAGCGCAGGCAGGTCCTGGCGGCACAGTGGCGTTTCTGCCGAGGTGCCTCGAAGTGTGCTCACCGCCAGCAGGGCCAGGGTGGCGCCGCTGTAGAGGAGGCCCGCGATGCTCAATGCCGAGCCTGCCCCAGTGAGGGTGCTGATCAGCGGCGCGCTGAGGCCGAACAGCAGGGCGGCGGCCAGACCGGCCAGTCGGCCCCGAAGCAGCGAGTCATCGCGGAACTCAGCGGCCATGCCAGCGAGAAATGAAAGGAGAAGGAGCGATACGGCTCAGGTCAGTGCCCCGACCGGGTGGCGCCACGCGGGGAACGTTCAACGGGACGAGGGCGCTCCTGGATCCCCCAATCCTGGATCCATCGCCAGGGGCAGCCTGGATAACCAGAGGGCCGCCGCCAGGGCGCAGATCCCGCCGCCGCTGAAGGCCACCTGGGGGCTGAACGCTTCGTAGAGCCAGCCGAACACTGCCGAGGCCGGCAGCACCATCAGGCCCGTGATCAGGTTGAACCAGCCGAAGGCCGTGCCCCGCTGGCCCTCTGCCGAGAGGTCGGCCACCAGCGCCTTCTCGACGCCTTCGGTGGCGGCGAGGAACAGGCCGTAGCTCGCCATGACCAGCAGCAGCCACGGGCCGCCACCGCGCAGCTGGCCGATGAGCAGATAGAACAACCCGTAGGCGCCATAGCCGGCCACCAGCAGCCGGCGGCGGCCGATGCGATCCGACCAGGCGGCCAGGGGGGTGCAGCCGACCATGGCCACCGCGGAGATCGCCGCCCAGAGCAGGGGAATCTGGGTCTGCGGCACGCCCAGCTGGCGGGCCCGCAGCAGCAGGAACAGGCTGGAGCTGTTGGCCAGGGTGAACAGAGCCACCACCGGCAGGTAGCGCTGCAGCGCGGGCGGCAACGCCGAAAACTGCCAGCGCATCGGTTCGCTCGGTCGGGGCCTGGGGAGGGGGCGCGGCCCGGTGCTGGGTTCGCGCAGGGCGAGGGCCAGCAGGGTGCAGATCACCCCGGGAACCAGCGACCAGGCGATCAGCTGGCGCAACGGCACATGCAGGGCCAGCAGGCCCGCGGCCAGCAGCGGACCGATCACAGCCCCGGCGTTGTCCATGGCCCGGTGCAGCCCGAAGGCCAGGCCACGCTGATCGGGCGCCACCGCCTGGGCCAGCAGCGCATCCCGGGGCGAACTGCGCAGGCCCTTGCCCACCCGATCGGCAAAGCGCAGCAGCAGCACCACCGGCCAGCTGGCCGCCAGGGCGATCAACGGTCTTGCCAGCCCGGCCATGCCGTAGCCGGTCACGATCCAGGGGCGGGTGCGTCCGCTGCGATCGCTGAAGGCCCCCGACA
>RGNC01000235.1 GCA_010029175.1 Synechococcaceae bacterium WB8_1B_136
GAATAACCCAGGCGGCGCAGCTGGCCCACGATCGTGCCGCCGCTCTCGGCCTTCCAGGCCCAGGCCTTGTCCAGAAACGCCTCACGGCCCAGGTCTTCCTTGCGCTTCCCGTCGGCCTTGAGCTGCTTCTCGAGGATCGTCTGCACGGCGATCGAGGCGTGGTCGGTGCCGGGCAAACACAGAACGTTCTTGCCGCGCAGCCGCTGGAAGCGCACGATCGTGTCGATCAGGGCCGTGTTGAAGGCATGGCCCATGTGCAGGCTGCCGGTCACGTTCGGCGGCGGGATCACCACTGAGAACGGCTTGCCGGGGGCCTTGGGATCGGGGTGGAAGGCGCCGCTGCTCTCCCAGGCCTGCTGCCAGCGCGCTTCGGTGCCGGCCGGGTCGTAGGTCTTTGGCAGGGCGTCAGTCACGGCGGGGCCACAGGCGATGGGCCCATGCTCTCAAAGCAACTCAAGCCGCCAGGCGCTGCAGGTAGTCGTCCAGGCTGCCGGCGTTGATCCAGCCGGTGGCGATGGTCTTGGTGTGCTCGTGACTCACCCGGCCCCGATGGATGTGCGACACCCCCGCCGGAAAAATCAGCAGCTTGCCCCGCTCCGCCTCCTCGTGGTGCTCCTGCCAGTGGAACTCGGTGCCGCCATCGGGCAGGGAGTTGCAGTATAGAATCCAGGCCAGTACCCGCGCCTGGGGCTCGGTGGCCTCCGTGCTCAGGGTCCAGTCGCAGTGCCAGCGCTTGAAGCCCTCCCCCGGTGCGTAGCGCTGCAGGTTGAAGATCGGGTTCACGAACAGCTGCTGCTCGGGGCAGCAGTCCCGCAGCAGCGGCCGCTGCTGCAGGTAGTGGGCCAGAGCGGCGTTCACCCCCCGCAGGATCACCTCGGCCAGGGCGTAGGCCTCTGGATCGCTGCGATCGATCGCCACCAGGCTGATGTCGGTGGACACCTTCGCCGGTTCAACGGCGGCGGCGCCGGCCCCGGCCTGCCCCTCGGGACCAAAGGCCACCCCCGGGCGCTGCAGGTCGGAGCGACGGTCAAAAAAGGCCATCACCCCATCGGCCAGGGCCTCAAAGCCGGCGTTGCGATAGGAGCCAATCAGGCGCATGGCGCGCTCCAGGGCACGGCCACCACGGCATCGAGGCTCTGCCATCGGCTCGGGTCCGCCACCACCCGCTCCCTCAAGCCCACCCGCTCCAAGGCCTGGGCCACCTGATCCAGCGGCAGAGGCCGCGCTGGCCCCAGCGGCATCACCAGCACCTGCTGCTCCGCCGGATCAGCCATCAGCTGCAGATCCAGATCCTCCAGGGCCCGCTCAAAGAAGGTGCGCCGCATCCGTGCCGTGAGGATCGGGCCCAGGGCGGCGGCAAAGGCCTCCAAACCCTCGCGCTCGCCGCTGCAGCCGCAGTTCAACGACAGCCAGATCAGCAATTTGGCCCAGCTCTCGCTGGTCCACAGCGGCTGAAAACTCTCGCGGTGCTGGCGCACCAGCTCTGCGATGGCGAAATCGACCAGGGTGGCCTGCAGGTTGGTGGCGTGCATGTCTGCCATCTTCCTCACCGACGGGCAGACTGCAGGGGCATGCGCAAGCCACACCCATGGCCCTGGACTTCAACGATCCCGATCTGGAGTTCGCTGATCTGGTTTACGCGTATCAGAGCTGGGTGATGGCCGTGATCAACGATGAGAAGCTCGGCGGCGACGAGACCCTGCTCACCGACGAGATCGCCGAGGATGCCCTCAACGCCATGCGCTTCCTGCCCGGCGAGGTGACCTCCGCCATCGAGACCAGCCTGGCCCGCGTCTACGACGTGGACGCCGACGAGCTGGCCGCGCTGCTGTTCCCCGAGGACTGAACGGCGCCGAATGGCCGCTGGCGACTACATCCTCGGCAGTCACAGCGCGGAGCTGGAACGGCTGCGCCTCCAACACCACCTCTGGCTGCCCCTAGCGCTCGCCGCCTGGCAGCGGGCCGGACTCCGCTCCGGCCAGCGGGTGCTCGACCTGGGGGCCGGGCCCGGTTTTGCCGCCATCGAGCTGGCCCGCCGCGTGGGGCCCTGTGGCTGGGTGCTGGGGCTGGAGCTCAGCCCCACCTATGTAGCCGCGGGCCAGGCCATGGCGGAGGCGGAGGGCCTGGCGCAGCTGGAGCTGCGCCAGCACAACCTGCTGCGGGATCCCCTGCCCCAAACCCAGGCGGATCTGCTGTGGTGCCGCTGGGTGGCCATGTTTCTACCCGAATTGGACCCCCTGCTGGATTCCCTGCCCGCGGCCCTGCGGCCAGGAGGCCAGGCGCTGTTCCACGAATACCTGCACTGGGACACCTTCGCGCTCCATCCCCACGGAGATGCCATCGCCCGCTTCGGCCAGGCAGTGCAGCTCAGCTTCCGGCAAGCCGGCGGGGATCCGGATGTGAACCGCCACCTGCCGTCGCTGCTGGCGGCCCGGGGCCTGCGGATCGAGGAGCTGC
>RGNC01000236.1 GCA_010029175.1 Synechococcaceae bacterium WB8_1B_136
TGTGATCTGAGCCGCACCTGGCGTGAGGTCAGCAGCGATCACTTCGCCCTGGCGGTGCTGGTGTATCAGCTTCTGCTGCACGATCACCCCTACGACAACGCCATCAACAGCGCCGAGCCGGATCTGCCCATCGGCGACAAGATCCGGCGCGGCCTCTACCCCCATGCCGCCACCGTGCCCGCCGGCCTGCAGGCCAGCCCTGCGCGGCCAGCCCCGCAGGAGGTGTCGGCAGCACTGGCTGAGGCCTTTCAACGCAGTTTTGGCCTGGAGCCGCAACTGCGGCCAACGGCCGCTGAATGGGTGCTGCTCCTGCGACAACTCCACCGCCAGGTGGTGCCCTGCAACCGCACCCCCCAGTGGAACGGCGCATCGGCCAGCCGATCTGCCGCTTCCCCAACACCGCCAGCCCCGCGCCAGCAACCGCGGCGGCCAGCACCAGCAACCACTGGGAGACGCTGGATCAATCATTGCGTGATGCCTTCCGCTGCCACCACCAGCGCGCCGCCGAGCTGCTGAAAGGCCGCGAGGCGATGGCCGAACGGCTACGGTTGTGCAACCACGAGCTGGAGACGCTGCTCAACCGCAACGGTGGCTCCGGCCACTGGGTGGACCAAACGTTCGTGCAGCGTCGCCAGGCGTCGTGGCGCTGCCGCCTGAGCGGCTGGTTCGGCGATGCCCATGCCGCCGATAACCGCCGCAACGCCGCTGCGCAGCTGCTGCAAACGGCGCATGCCAACAGCGATCTGGTGCATCAACAGGTCCGCAACCTGAAGCGGCAGCACCAGGATCTGCAACGCCAGCTGTCCGCGCTCGATCTGTCGCCGTTGCTGGAGCTCACGGCGAACGACGATCCGCAATCGGTGGCCGAACCACGCCTCCGCGAGGCCGTGAGCCTCGGCCGTGAGCGCTGGCTGCGCGAGCAGCTCAGCCATGAACCGCTGCGCACCTGGCAGATCGAAGGCTTTGGGGATGCACGCCTGAAGCTGCTGGAAAGCCATGGCCTGTGCAATGGCGAGCAGCTGCGCACCCATATCGATCGCCTGCAAGCTCTGCCCGGGATTGGGGCCGCGCTCCAGACACGGTTGCGAATACGCCTGGATCAGGCCGTGCAACGGCTCGAGGCCTGCGCCAACGCAGCCGGGATGGGACCTGGCCGAGACGATCTCGTGCTGCACCCTGAGCTGCTGGCCCTGCAAAACGGCGAACAGCAGCTGCAGGTACTCGGCCGTGCACTGGCCTGCTTCAAAGCCGCAATCGAGGCTCTGCACACCACGATCCGTGAACGCCGCGACGCCATGGAGATCCAACTGAAGGCGTTTGAGGCCCTGTGTTGAGGCCAGCTGGCCCGTCGTTCGCAGTAGTGCAGGGGCAATGCAGGTCTGCATCGGCAACGCTGGTTGCAGTTCAGCCCAGAGCCTGATGAGCCCGAGCAACGAGCAGCCTCTGAACCCCTCCGCCGATGACGCCAAGGCCACGAACGGCCGCTACCGCTTCCAGGCCGGCAAGCCGGTGGATCCCGACGACGGTGTGCATCCCGAGTTGCGAAGCAGCGCCTTCAACGACACCCCCGCCCCGCCGGCCGTCGCCATTCCCGATAGCCCTGAGCAGTTGATTGCCATGCAGGAGAACAAGCCCGAGCGCCACGAAAAGCGCTCCGAACCCACCAGCCCCAAGCTGAACCAAGTGCTGGAGCTGATCGAGAAGCTCACTACCAGTGCCTACGAGGATCAGCAGATCGCTTTGGCGCTCGTGCGGCACCTCGAGCAGTTCCACGACAACGTGGTGGAGGAGATGCAGGAGGACAGCGAGGCCAAGCACACCCAGATCGTGAGCTGGGCCATCGATGCCGACCGGTTGATGCGCTGCCGAATGTTGCTGGAGAGCGTCGACCTCGACTGAGCCAGCCATGACACACCCTGATCTCGCCCAATGGCTGACTGAACTCGAGCAGTGCCCAGCCAGCGCAGTTGAGCAGACGTTGATGCAGGAGCTGTATCAACAGAATCCCCTGTTCTTCACCGCACTCAGCCTGCGCCAGCGCTGGCAGCTGCTGGGCGGCCTGCACATCACCCTGCTGGATTACACGAGCGCCAGCTTCAGCCCACTGGGGCTGGAGGCCCAGCATCTGCAATTGCCGGTGCGCCAGCTGACGCTCCCCCTGGCGCAAGTGTTGGATGCCCTGGTGATAAGTGTGTTCGAACTCGATCAAGTGGCCTGGTCCGAGGAACTCGCTCTGGAGCTGAGCGAGCAGGAGGAGGCCGCCTGTGATCAGGTGCTCACGACGCCGGAATCAGCGGTGCTGCTGCAGCACTTGATCAGCCGCGGGCTGGCGTTCCTGGCCACCTGCGACCTGCGCGAAACGGGCCGGACAGTCAACTGAGCACCGTCCTTCGCAAAAGCCATGCCCGTCGCGTCACCGGCACCCGGCAGGCTGGTCGTCATCAGCCCC
>RGNC01000237.1 GCA_010029175.1 Synechococcaceae bacterium WB8_1B_136
ACCTTGACCGAGTCGGGGCCGATGTCGAGGCCCATCCAGCCGTCGGGGATGGCGTCCACCTTGGCGATCGTGGGCGGCTCCAAGGTGAGCTCCAAGATCGGCGTGCTCGAGGCCCTGATCGACAAGTGCGACAAGGTGCTGATCGGCGGCGGCATGATCTTCACCTTCTACAAGGCCCGCGGCCTGGCGGTGGGCAAGAGCCTGGTGGAAGAGGACAAGCTGGAGCTGGCCCGGGAACTGGAGGCCAAGGCGGCGGCCAAGGGCGTGCAGCTGCTGCTGCCCACCGATGTGGTTCTGGCCGACAACTTCGCCCCCGACGCCAACAGCCAGACCGTGTCCATCAACGCCATCCCCGATGGCTGGATGGGCCTGGACATCGGCCCCGACTCGATCAAGGCCTTCCAGGAGGCCCTGGCCGACTGCCAGACCGTGATCTGGAACGGCCCCATGGGCGTGTTCGAGTTCGACAAGTTCGCCGCCGGCACCAACGGCATCGCCCACACCCTGGCCGACCTGAGCGCCAAGGGCTGCTGCACGATCATCGGCGGCGGCGACTCCGTGGCGGCCGTGGAGAAGGTGGGTGTGGCCGACAGGATGTCGCACATCTCCACCGGCGGCGGCGCCAGCCTGGAGCTGCTGGAAGGCAAGGTGCTGCCCGGCGTGGCTGCCCTGGACGAGGCCTGAAGCCCAGACCCATCCGAGCGATCAGCCATCCCTGATTAGCACATCCAGGGGGCCGTCAGGCCCCCTTTTCATGGGCCCGAGCCAGCGTCAGAGGCTGAGGTTGGCCTTGTCGGCCACCACGCGCACCTGCTTGGTGGCACTCACGATCCCCTTGGGATGAACCAGCAGCACCCCCCAGGTCTGGACACCGGGCTGATAGGGGGCCTGCACGGTCTTGAACAGGCCGCCGCCACTGAGGGCCTCCAGGGAGAGGTTGGGGCTCTGGAAGCGCTGCTGCTCCTCCGGGGACACGGGCTTGATCGCACCGGCCGCCAGGGCGCCATCGAGGGGATCGTCGAGCACCACGTCGAGGTCGTAGCGCTGGCCAGTGAGCACCGCATCGGGCACCAGCCAACTCACCGCCAGATCGGTTTCACCACTGCGCAGCAAGGAGCTCTCGCGGATCACGTCCTGACTGTTGAAGCGGTTGCCACTGGAGCCGAGCACCAGCAGCTGGCGCGCCTCGAAGCGGAAGCGATGGGGGCCATCCTGGCGGCTGCCGGTGACCAGCACCTCGGCGGTGGGGCGGCCATCCCTGAGGGGGGCGCCGGCGCTGACGCTCCAGCGGGCATCGGGGAAGCGCTCCCGCAGGGCCGCACGACGCTGCTCCAACCGGGTGGGGTCCAGCCCGGGGCCCGCCTCCACCAGCCCCGCCAGGGCGCTGGGGCCGGGGTTGTTGAGGGCCGCCTGGAGGGCCTCCAGGGTGGGAGCGGCCCGCAGGGGCGTCGCCATCACCAGGGTCGCCAGGGCAGCGGCGGCCGGCAGAGGCAGGCGAAGCGACACGATTGGCAAAGCGGGATTGGCTTTTAAGTTAGGCGCGCCCATTGGCGATGCCCATGCCCAGGCTCCTGATTGCCGCCAGTGGCACCGGCGGGCATCTGTTCCCGGCCCTGGCGGTGGCCGAGGCCCTGCCGGCCACGTGGAGCATTCACTGGCTGGGGGTGCCCGACCGGCTCGAGCGCCAGCTGGTGCCCAGCGCCTACCCGTTGCACACGATCCAGGCCGGCGGCCTGCAGGGGCGGGGCCTGCGCAAGCTCTGGCAGCTGCTGCGGCTGCTGGGCTCCAGCGTGGCGGTGCGGCAACTGATTCGTCGCGAGCGGATTCAGGTGGTGTTCAGCACCGGCGGCTACATCGCCGCGCCGGCGATCCTGGCGGCCCGCTGGTGCGGCGTGCCGGTGGTGCTGCACGAATCCAATGGCGTGCCGGGCCGGGTCACGCGGCTGCTGGGGCGCCTCTGCCGCCAGGTGGCCGTGGGCCTGCCCCAGGCGGCAGAACGCCTGCCCCACTGCCAGTCCAGGGTCACCGGCACCCCCGTGCGCCAGACCTTTCTGCTGCCCGCCGCCCTGCCGGCCTGGGTGCCCGCCGGAACAGGCCCCCTGCTGGTGGTGATGGGCGGCAGCCAGGGGGCCGTGGGCCTGAACCGGATGGTGCGGCCGCTGCTGCCCCGGCTGCTGGCGGCCGGGGTGCGGGTGGTGCACCTCAGCGGCAGCCACGACCCCGACAGCGGCCAGCTGCAGCATCCGGCCTACGTGGAGCGCCCCTTCAGCGAGGAGATGGCGGGATTGCTGCAGCACGCCGACCTGGTGATCAGCCGGGCCGGGGCCGGCAGCCTCAGCGAACTGGCGGTGTGCGGCAGCCCGGCGATCCTGGTGCCCTTCCCCCAGGCGGCCGACCGCCATCAAGATGCCAATGCCGGCGCCGCCGCCGCCCTGGGCGCC
>RGNC01000238.1 GCA_010029175.1 Synechococcaceae bacterium WB8_1B_136
CTGGCGCCCACCACCCCCGTTGAGGATGCCTACAGCGACCTCCAGGCCTGGCTGAGCGCGCCCCAGGACCAGTGGCTGCGGGGCCTTGGGATGCGGCCGCGGGAGTGGGGCCAGGCCGTGGACGACCTGGAGGCGCTGGCCCTCGATGAACGGCAACGGGCGGAGCTGCTGCGCCAGCAACTGCAACGCCACAACGCCACCGACCCTGACCCTGACCACCCACCCGACTGGTGCCAGCTGCAGCGGGGCACCGGCGTGCTGCCACCGGGTCCCTGCACACCTGCCTGGAGCAGCTGGGGCAGCCGCGGCAGGAGCTGGCCCGCCACGACGACCTGTACGCCGAGCTGCACTGCCGAGGGGAGGCCCTGGTGCTGAGCCACAGCGCCAAGCTGCAGAGCCGCCACCGGCTGACGCTGTGGCTCGAGCTGCTGCTGGCGGCGGCCGCCGGCCTGGAACCCCGCCAGGGGGTGCTGATCGGCCGCGATGGTGAGCACTTCCGCGTGGTGTCGAGAATCTCACCGCCACCCCCCAGCGAAGCGCGGCAACAGCTGGAGCAGCTGCGGCACTGGCGGGAGCAGCACCGCAGCCTCTGCTGGCCCGTGCCGCCCGACACGGGCTGGGCCTTCGCCCAGGCGGAGCGCAAACAGGCCGGTAGCGGCCTGGCCAAGGCCCGGGGGGTGTGGGAGGGGGGCTACGCGGGGCTCGCCGAGCGGGAGCGCGAGGTGATGGCGGTGTGCTTCGGATCCAGCCTGCCCACCAGCGAGCTGCTTCATGCCAGGGCCATGGAGCTGGCCCTCGGCCTGTTCGATCCGCTGCTGGAGCGCAGCGAGGAGGCCAGGCGATGAGCGAACCGCCGATCGTGCCCTTTGCGGCCAATGGCTTCAGCCTGGCCCCGGGGGTGCGGCTGCTGGAGGCCAGCGCCGGCACCGGCAAGACCTTTGCCCTGGCACACCTGGTGCTGCGGCTGGTGACCCGGCCCGAGGACCCGCTGCGACTGGATCAGCTGCTGGTGGTCACCTTCACCAATGCCGCCGCGGCCGAGCTGCGCGACCGCATCGCCGCGCGCCTGCAACTGGCCCTGGGGCTGCTGGAGGCCGATCCAGACAGCTGGGACGACCATGCCCAGCTGCAGAGGGATCAGCCGCTGCGGGAGTGGCTGGAGCAGCAGCCCCAGGCCAACGCCGCCCTGCGGGGGAGGCTGCTGCTGGCCCTGGAGGATCTCGACCAGGCCGGTATCACAACCATCCACGGCTTCTGCCGGCGCACCCTGCAGCGCCAGTCGCTGGAGGCGGGACTGGGCCCTGCGGTGGAGCTGGAGCAGGATGCGACCGACACCATCATCCAGATCTGCCACGACTACTGGCAGCAGCAGGTGCTGCCCCTGGCACCGGAGCTGCTGGCGGGGCTGCAGCAGCGGGGTCTGCAGCTGGAGCGGCTGCAGCGGCTGCTGCTGCAGCTGGATGGCGACCCCGCCCTCAGTCTGGATCCACTGCCGCCGGAGCTGAGCCTCGATCAGCCGCTGGCGCCCCAATTGCAGAACCTGTGGCCCTCCCTCTGGCAGCGGTTCTGCCTGGCCTGGGCCAGCCGCGGCGAGGAGCTTGAGCAGGCCCTCTGCCAGATGGCCCAGGAGCTCAAGGGCGAAGGGGAGAAGTACGCCCCCTATCTGCTCAAACCCAGTGGCCGCGATGGCCAGGTGAGCGCCTGGATCGCGGCCCAGGCCGGCGCCACCCCTGGATATCTGGAGGTACTGCAGCTGAGCAACAGCGCCAAGTCCACACCGGAGCGGTTGCTGGTGGATGTGTTCCACCCGGGCCCGGTGATGAAGGTGGCGGCGCCGCTGGAGCGGGAGGGCCGCGGGGGCGTTCTGCCGGAGCGCCCGCTGCTGGAGGCGATCGCCGCCCTGGTGGACGGCCCGGCGGAACTGACCCTGCTGCACTTCGCCCACTGGAGCCGGCAGGAACTGGCGCGGCGGCGCAGCCGCCAGGGCCGCCTGGGGTTCAGCCAGCTGCTGGAGGAGCTGGATCCGGGCCCCGCTGCCTGCGCCGACGCCCACACCACAGCCCTGATCCAGGCCGTGGCCGCCCGCTACCGAGTGGCCCTGATCGATGAATTCCAGGACACCGATCCGATCCAGTGGCGCATCCTGGAGCGGGCCTTCACGGCGCCACCCGGAGAACCCGCCCGCCACCTGCTGGTGATGGTGGGCGATCCCAAGCAGGCCATCTACCGGTTCCGGGGGGGGGAGCTCGCCACCTACCGCCAGGCCAGGGCCCGGGCCGATGCGATCCATGGGCTCACCCAGAACCGCCGCGCATCGGCCGCCCTGGTGGCAGCCCTGAACCAGCTGATGGTGGAGCCCGGGCTGCCGCGCTCAAACCTGCCCGTGCCGGAGGTGGAGGCCTGCTCCAGCACCGGCGAACTGGCGCTGCC
>RGNC01000239.1 GCA_010029175.1 Synechococcaceae bacterium WB8_1B_136
CAGAAGCCCAGGTCGGTGATCAGCGTCTCAAGCAGCTGGCTGGTGTTGGCCTTAATCTGGTCGACCATTGGCTCGAGATGAGGAGCAGCTGTAGCCTGGTTACTGACCCCCACCGCCACGACGATCTTGTGGTCGCCATCGACCGCGTAAGGCAGTTGTAGCACTGCATCCAGCCTTGACCACCTTTGGGGATATGGCTGTCTAGTGTCCCGTCCCGGAGATTTGCGAGCAAAGTTGCTGGAGCTTCTCCAGGATTGAGTCCGCCGTGGCCGTCCATAGGTGGGCGTGTAGTGCACGTGGAAGCAGGGTCACTGCGCAAGCCAGGCACGGACTTTGGCGTGCTTGTGGGTGCAGGTGTTGTCCACGATCAGGTGCACGTCCAGATCCTCGGGGACGAACTTCTCGATCTGGCGCAGGAATCCCAGGAACTCCTGGTGCCGGTGCCTTGGCTTGCACTGGGTGATCACCTAGCCGGTGGCCACGTCCAGGGCCGCAAACAGGGCGGTGGTGCCGTGACGGATGGTGTCATGGGTCACCCCCTCCACGTAGCCCAGGCCCATGGGCAGCAGCGGCTGGGTCCGATCCAGGGCCTGAATCTGCGTCTTCTCGTCAACGCAGAGCACCATCGCCTTGTCGGGCGGATTCAGATACAGCCCAACGATGTCCCGAACCTTCTCCACAAAGAACGGATCGGTGGAGAGCTTGTAGCCGAAGGCTTCCGCGCAGCGGTGGGACTTCTGCCGGTGCGGCTGGACCGAGAAGGTCTGCAGCCAGCGGTGAACCGTGGTCTTTGAAATCCCAGTTGCTGCAGCCAAAGTTCGAGCGCTCCAGTGGGTGCTGCCATCGGGAGGTCTGGTCTGCAGGGCCCGGTTGATCAACTCGGCCACCCGGTCGTCCTCGTAGGTACGAGGCCGACCAGGGCGGAGCTCATGGTGCAGACCTTCCAGTGCCAATTCCCGATAACGCTTGCGCCACTTGCCGACGGTCATGCCGGTCAGTCCCATGCGCTGGGCGATGGCGGTGTTGGTTTCCCCGGCTCCGCAGGCCAGAACGATCTGGGCCCTCTGCACGATGGAATGCGGCAGAGATCGCGAGCCGGCGAGAGCTTGGAGCTGCTGAACCTCGTCGTCGCTGAGAACCAGCGGCGGCATCGGACGTCCAAGGGCCAAGAGACACCTCTGGCGACACTCTGGGTTCTAGCTAATATTTCCGGGACGGCACACTAGATCCGAGTGGGAGCTGCCTACTGCGAAGCGGTGATTGCTCTGGACGTTGACCATGGGGTCACCCGCAGAAGTGGTGGGCAGGTTGCGGCTGGGCATTGCTAAAGGATTGCCGCCGCTAAGAAGATCTGGAGCTGGCTGGTCTGCAGGATGGGCATGGGCAGCGGAGGCTGCCCCACTGTTGGCCTCGTCCACTGCAGCTGCTGCTGTCTCAGCTGCCGCCTGGGCGGCCTGCTCCTATGTTAGGCGTGCCTGCTGCTCGCGGCAGCGGGAATGGTCAGCAGCAGCCTCCGCTTCCAGCGATGCCGTGGCTTTGCGAAAGGCATCCAGCCGGTCCTGGCGGCGCTGCAGCACCTTGGGCAGCTCATCGCCACGCTGGCGGTGATGGGGTAGAAGAGTGCAGAAGACACCACAATAGGATGGGGTTGCCGCCAATCAGCACGAAATAGACGCGCCCTGACCCATGAACCGCTCCCAAAAGCCCAGCCAAGGCAAGCGCAAGCACCTTGATATCCTAAAGCTGGCAGACCAGCTGGTGCAACAAGGCAGGGCAAAAGATGCAGAACAGGCATTAGAAAGAAGCGTTAAGGCGAAAACGAGAAGCCACATCATCCATTGCAAGCTAGCTGCGGTCCAGTGGATGCAGGGTAAGCTCATAGAGGCGGCGAGAAACTACCAACTTGCCCTGGAAATTAATCCTGGCGTGGCGGACGCCCATTGGTTTCTAAGCTCAATTTATCAGCAGCTGGGCGATGTGGAACTGGCAACAGAACATTGCCTGAAGGCAATCCAGCTGAACCCATCAGATCCAAACCGGCTGTTTGAATGTGGAAATCTACTCAAGACCTGCGGGAGAGCAGAGCAAGCTATTGAGGCATACAGCAAGGCCGTCGCAATGAAGCCGGATTACGCGGAGGCCTACAACAACATGGGGAATGCCTACATGCAGCTCGCGAGGCCAGCAAACGCGATCACTGCCTACAAGAAGGCTTACGCAGCAAGTCAGCAACTAGCCGGTGTGCTTTGCAACCTTGCGAATGCCATGTGTCAGCAAGGCCAATACGAGGAAGCAGAGAAGCTTTTCCGTGAGGACATCAGGCGCGATCCTCTGGCATGGGAACCCTATTTCGGACTGGGTATAACATTGAGGGAGAGCGGCAGATCCAAAGAGGCCATTCACGAATTCAAGCAGGCCATTGCCATCAAT
>RGNC01000240.1 GCA_010029175.1 Synechococcaceae bacterium WB8_1B_136
GTGCCAGTTCAGGACGTCGCGCCGTTCCAGCAAGGCCAGCCGTGGCAATGACAGCCGATCACCACGGCGCAAGGCCTGCTGCCTGTCCCCTTCGCTGGGCCAGAGGTGCTGCGGTGGCAGCACGCCAATCAGTGCTGCACCATCGCGGAGCACCAGCACGTCGGCGCGCTCGAGGAACACACCCAGGTCGGTGCCGCGTCCATCAACGTCGCTGATCACCGCCTGCAGCGAGGCCGGCAGCTCACGCCAGTGGCTGGAGGCGAGCATCCCCGCGAAGGTTCGTAGGGCATCGCGGAAGAACCCGGAGGGCAAGGCCGCCTCAACCCGGCGGAGGTAGGCGGTCTCGGGTTCGCGATCGCCGCGGGGTAGGTAGTGCTCCTTGCGGCCGGCGAGGAGGTCCCAGCAGTGCTGGATCAGATCTAGCCGGGGAAGAAGATCCAGTAAGACTCGATGCCTGCGTAGAGGCAAGCCCAAGCCGCACTCCTGAGCCCGGTCGCTGTTCGTGATCTCAGCCGGCAAGACGGGATAACAGCTCTTCCGCTGTTGCCGAGCCGATTCTTAATCCTTCAAGCCCGCTGCCTGACGCGCGTTGACAGGGCCTTGAACGTCCACGACAGCTGGATGGCGTGGTCGTCCCAGAACCCAGCACGGCACGTAGTCGGGCTGCCCCTGGAGACAGGCCTCGTACTGGGGGTAGTCGTCAGACATGACAAACCCCTCGCATGCTTCGTACACCCAAAGACGAGGGAAACGTCCTTGCCGGGCATCAGCAATCAGTACATCAACAATGGCCTCAGCATTAGGTGTTTCCAGGAAACAAAAATCTGACGCAAAAGGCTTGACTAGAGAGAGGGGAATGGCTGCGAAATAGACATGTAGATCTCCCTGGATTGCCAGCCCAAAAAGAGCGTCGAAGACTGGGTCCTTGGGCGGCTTAAATGGATTGCCAGAATCCTGCGGATCCAGATTTATCGGGTTGATGCTTGGCATTGCGTTGGCTCGGTGCCTGGGCGGGCCTGCTCAAGCACCATCTTGTTCATGGGCGGTCATTGCAACCACTCGCACCGAGCATGCAGTGGTGATCTCGGCCCAGCGCCGAGGAGTGAGGCCTAGTTGCTGAGCCACATCAGTTGGTGCCGCTCCCTGCCGCAGCAGCTTCTGCCCGCGTGCGTGCAGCTCCCGCCAGCGGCCAGGTACCGAAATCAGGAATCCCTTGTCGCGCAAGTAGTGGGTGATCTCGCCGTTCACAAACGGCCTGGCGTAGGCGATGAAGTGATTAGGGCTGCGGCCGGGGTGCTGGGTGTTGTACCGACGCGAGGCCTTGATCAGCCCGATCGCCGCCAGCTGCTCCAGATCTTCTTTGGGATGACCGGTGCGGCGGGCGTAGTTGGCTGCCACTTTGGCGGCGAAAGGGAGGTGCTCCACTACCAAGGCATCAGCAGCGGCATGGGGTGAGCGCTCAGGACCTCGCGAAAGCCCTGATGCCGTCACGCGAGCAGTGGCCTGCTGGGGCTTGGGGCGGTGGACGTGTAGTGGGGTGCTCATCAGAAATGGGGGGATGTCCCTCAGCGGGAGAACAGCAGCGGCCGGGGCGTGGCCTTGCCCTGGCTGCGCCAGTGCTGGCTCTGCAGCCAGATCACGCCCTGGCAGAAGGCATCCACCAGGTCGTCGTGGGCCCCGTTGGGAAAACCCAGCAACTCGCTGATCAGGGCCTCGTTGCCGCTGCGAAAAGCCAGCTGGCCGGCCTCTAGCAGCGGGGCCACGGCATGGGCGCGGCTCACCTTGCTACCGGTGGGCCGCACTGCAATCAGCCCTGGAATCTGCCGCCGCAGCAGCTGGCAGACGGCCGGGCCATTGGCGGCGTCTTCGATCAGCACCGCATCAGGACTCAAGTCCTGCCCCAGTGACGCCAGTGTCTGGCCGAGGAATTTGACCACCCCCGGCAGGTCGAGGCGGTGGTGCTGGCTCCAGATCACCTCGATCCGATGGACAACGCCTTCTTGCGGTTCGGCCGGTGAGCGCACCCCGGCGGCACTGGGGTGGAGCTGCTCACTCCGTGCCTTGGCCTGGCCAGCCGGGTGGCGGGCCTCCTGATCCGGCAGCAGGCCGAGAAGGCAGAAGCCGCAGTAGTCGTTCTCCGCTCCCCCCTTGAAGCTCAGGTCGCAGCTCAGCACCACCGCCGCAAACGCCCTTTGCGCCGCCCGGCCGTCTGGGGCAGGGGTGCCCGCTGTGGTGCCGATCCAGGCGCGTTGGAACAGCAGACCCTCCGCCGGTGAGGGCCGCTGCTGATACAGCGCGTTCCACCAGTAACTGCCGGCGCGGATGCGGATCTGCTCCAGCTCCCCCAGAGGGAACCGCTGCGGGCAGAGCGGCTCACCGGGCTGGCGCCAGTCCGGCTCGATGGTGCAGGTGGCCGGGAACTTGATCTGC
>RGNC01000025.1 GCA_010029175.1 Synechococcaceae bacterium WB8_1B_136
TGAAGACTGGGGCTACGTGCTCGAGGCCCTCGGCCAGAAGGCCCGCTGGTCGGCCCAGCTGCTGGCCGGTGTGATGCCGCAAGACATCGAGCGCGCCTTCGCCGCCAGCGGCAAGCGTCTGTTCCCCTTCAAGCTGCAGGAGGTGCGCAGCGAGTGCACCTGCCCCGACAAGATCAATCCCTGCAAGCACGTGAGCGCCGTCTACTACCTGATGGGCGAGCGCTTCAGCGAAGATCCCTTCGTGCTGTTCCAGATGCGGGGCCGCAGCCGCGCCCAGCTGCTGGCGGATCTGGCCATCCAGCGGCGTGAACTGCTGGCCAAGAGGGCCCGGGAGGCCACTCCAGCCGCGGGCCTGCCGCAGCCCAGCGCCGATGGCACCCTGCCGCCGGCCCCCGCAGCCATCAAGGATCCCAGCCGCTGGTGGACGTACAACGCAGCCCTCGATCCGGGGCTCGTGGTGATCACCCCGGCCATGGAGGGCGATACCGGCCTCGATGAGGCCGGCCCGCTGCCCCTGGCTGAAGACGCCCGCTTCCCCGAGGCCAACCAGCGCTTCCTGGATCACCTCAAGGGCCAGGGCGCCGGCTTCAGCACCCAGGCCCTGGCCACCGCCATGGCCGCCGGCCGCGATGCCCCCGCCAGCTGAGGCCGAAGCCCCCTGGCTCAGCGCCGCGTCGCTGGCCCTGGCGGCCCGGATCCTGCGCAGCCACCAGCGGGCCTTCGGCCGGCCCTTGCTAACGAACTGCAGCGGCGAGGGCAGTGATCTGAGCCGCCAGGCCCAGGAGCTGTTCGCCGCCGCCACGGTGGTACTCGCCCACGACGGGGCCGATCCCGGCGGCGATCCCGGCCCCCGGCTCACCTACGCCAACCGAGCCGCCCTGCTGCTCTGGCACCGCCCCTGGGCCGAGCAGGTGGGCCTGCCCTCACGCCTCACCGCACCGGCGGAGCAACGGGCCGGCCGGGCGCGCATGCTGCACAGCGCCAGCCAGGCGCAGGCCCTCAGCGGCTACAGCGGCATCCGCATCGACAGCCAGGGCCGCCGCTTCCAGATCCAGGCCGCCCGCCTCTGGACCCTCTGGAACGAGGCCGGCGAACCCTGCGGCCAAGCCGCCGCCTTCAACAGCTGGTGGTGGCTCTGAGCGCACCGCCTTGAGCCCGTTTTCCTTGCAAATCGGAAGGAAGGCTCCAGAATTGCAAGGATCTTGATCCAAGCGGATGGAGTCTGGCCCTCCGGAGCTCGCCCGCACCACCACGGGGTTGATTGGCCGGCTGGCCCTGGCGCAGCTCGAAACCCTGCTGGCCCAGTTCCCTGCCGTGGCCCTGCTGGGGCCGCGCCAGGTGGGCAAAACCACCCTCGCCCTGCAGCTGGCCGCCAAGCGCCCCAGCGTGTATCTCGATCTGGAGGCGCCGGCAGACCGGGCCCGCCTCAGCGATCCCGCCCTCTACCTGGCCAGCCAGGCGAACAAGCTGGTGGTGCTCGATGAAGTGCAGCGCCTGCCGGAGCTGTTCGGCAGCCTGCGCGGCCTGATCGATGCGGGCCGGCGCAGCGGCCAGGCCAACGGTCGCTTCCTGCTGCTTGGCTCCGCTTCGATGGAGCTGATGCGCCAATCCAGCGAGAGCCTGGCCGGTCGCCTCGCGTTTCTGGAGCTGGGCGGGCTCAACCTGCTGGAACTGGAGCCGCGGCACCACGAGGCGCTCTGGATCCGCGGTGGCTTTCCAGACAGTGCTCTGGCAGCCAGTGATCCGGCCAGCAGCCTCTGGCGCGAGGCCTTCCTGCGCACCTATCTGGAGCGCGACATTCCCCAGCTGGGACCGCGCATCCCGGCCGAAACCCTGCGCCGCTTCTGGACCATGCTCGCCCACGGGCAGGGCAGCTTGTTCAATGCCGCCGCCCTGGGCCGCAGCCTGGGGGTGAGCGGCAAAACGGTGAGCGGCTATCTCGATCTGCTGGTGGATCTGCTGCTGGTGCGGCGCCTGCAACCGCTGCACGCCAACGTGGGCAAGCGCCTGGTGAAGGCGCCGAAACTGTATGTCCGCGACAGCGGCCTGGTGCACACCCTCCTGGGGCTCGACGATCGCGAGGCTGTGCTGGGACACCCGGTGGCCGGCGCCAGCTGGGAGGGGTTCGTGCTGGAAAACCTGATCACCTGCGCCCCCCAGCGCAGCCAGGCCTGGTTCTACCGAACCGCGGCCGGAGCCGAGATCGATCTGGTGCTGGATCTGCCCGGCGGCCATCGCTGGGCCATCGAGGTGAAACGCAGCACGGCCCCGCGGCTCGGCAAGGGCTTTCACCAGGCCCGCGCCGATCTGGAGCCGCAGCGCTGTTTTGTGGTGCATGCCGGCGAGGAGCGATTCCCGCTGCACGAGGGGGTGGAGGCGGTCGGAGCGGCGGAACTGGCTGCCGAGCTGCGGGCGCTCTGAAGCCCACGCCCCGCGCACGGTTCGGCTCTCCTGCCACCAGGGCGTGGCAGCCGAACCTCGGGGGTGAGCGCCGTACCGGCAGGGTCGGTTCTTGCGCTGTTGGTGCTCAGCGGGCCGGTGCACATTGGCGTGGCGGGTGAACACCCCGCACCCGCAACATCTGGAGGCATCCCCATGCTCACCCTGCGCCAATCCCCCTTCGATCTGTTCGAGCGGCTGGAGCAACAGCTGCAAACCGCCGAGCGCGTTCCCGCCGCTGAAGTGCGTGAAACCGAGAGCGGTTTTGAGATCAGCCTGGAACTGCCCGGCGTGGCCAAGGAATCGATCGATGTGAAAGCCACCGATCGCAGCCTGGTGATCAGCGCCGAGCGCAAATCCAATGCCGCAGCTGATCGCCCCGGCCCGCTGCTGAGTGAGTTCCGCTACGGCACCTGGAGCCGCAGCTTCCGCTTTCCTTCCGGCATCGATCGCGAAGGGCTCAGCGCCCACTACCGCGATGGGCTGCTCACCGTCACGGCACCCAAGGCCCAAACCATGACCACCGTGGCCGTGCAGGTGGAGGGCTGAACGGGCGCGGCTCCAGAGCCGCTTCACACCAATCGAGACCACGGGACCCTGCCCCGGCCTGACGGCCGGGGTTTTTGCTGACCAGATCGCCGGCGGCATTACCTAAAGTTGAGGGCCACTGCGTGGGATCCATGGCCACAGCTGCCACTGCTGCCACCGCCGCCACACCCAGGCTGAGCCTGCAGTGCGAGCCCATCGGCCCCGACACCAGCACCATCCGCTCGCTGGACTGGGACCGCAGCCGCTTCGACATCGAATTTGGCCTGCGCAATGGCACCACCTACAACAGCTTTCTGGTGCGGGGTGAGCGCACCGCCCTGATCGACACCAGCCACCTCAAGTTCGCAAGCACCTGGCTGCCACTGCTGCAGGAGCAGATCGATCCCAAGGCGATCGAGTATCTGATCGTGAGCCACACCGAACCGGATCACTCCGGGCTGATTGGCCACTTGATCGATCTCAACCCCGAGATCACCATCGTGGCCTCCAAGGTGGCGATCCAGTTCCTGGAGAATCAGGTGCACCGGCCGTTCAAGAGTCGGGCAGTGAAAAGTGGTGATGAACTCGATCTAGGCACCAATCCCGAGAGTGGTGTGCAGCACCGGTTTGAGTTTCTGAGTGCGCCAAATCTGCACTGGCCGGACACAATCTTTTCCTACGACCACGGCACCGGCATCCTCTTCACCTGCGATGCCTTCGGCCTGCACTACTGCTCCGATGCCGTGTTCGATGTGGACCCCGGTGCCATCGCCCCGGATTTCCGCTTCTACTACGACTGCCTGATGGGCCCCAACGCCCGCAGCGTGCTGCAGGCGATGAAGCGCATGGATGCCCTGCCGGAGATCACCACGGTGGCCGTGGGCCACGGGCCGCTGCTGCGGGAGCACCTGGGGCTGTGGCTGGGCGACTACCGCGCCTGGAGCAGTGATCGCAGCAAGGGCGAGAGCTACGCCGCCGTTTGCTACCTGAGCCAATACGGCTTCTGCGATCGCCTCAGCCAGGCCATCGCCCGCGGCATCGGCAAGGCGGAAGCCCAGGTGCAGCTGGTGGATCTGCGGGCCACCGACGCCCAGGAGCTGAGTGCCCTGATCGGGGAGGCCAGCGCCGTGGTGGTGCCCACCTGGCCCGCCAGCGCCGATGCCGACCTGCAGGCCTCGATCGGCACCCTGCTGGCGGCCCTGCAACCCAAGCAATGGGTCGGCGTGTACGACGCCTACGGCGGCAACGATGAGCCGATCGACACCGTGGCCTCCCAACTGCGCAGCCTCGGCCAGAAGGAGGCCTTCGCGCCCCTGCGCATCCGCCAGGTGCCGGATGGCAACGACTACCAGCGCTGCGAGGAATCCGGCACCGACCTGGGCCAGCTGCTCACCCGCGAGCGCACCATCGCGGCGATGAAGGCCCTGGATGGCGACCTCGACAAGGCCCTGGGGCGCCTGAGCGGCGGCCTCTACGTGGTGACAGCCCGCCAGCAGGGGGCGGAGGGCAGCCGCAGTTCCGCCATGGTGGCCAGCTGGGTGAGCCAGGCCAGCTTCGAACCGCCCGGCATCACCGTGGCGGTGGCCAAAGATCGCGCCATCGAAGCGCTGATGCAGGTGGGCGATCGCTTCGTGCTCAACATCCTGCGCGACGACAACCACCAGCAGCTGCTGCGGCATTTCCTCAGGCGCTTCCCCCCCGGCGCCGATCGCTTCGCGGGCATCAACACCCTCGAAGGCGTCGCCAGCGGCGGGCCGGTGCTGGGCGACGCCCTCGCCTACCTCGGCTGTCGCGTGGCGCAGCGGATGGAGGGTCCCGACCACTGGATCATCTACGCCGAGGTGGAGGAGGGGAACGTCTCCGACAGTGAGGCATCCACCGCCGTTCACCACCGCAAAGTGGGGAACCACTACTGATGGCCACCTCCAGCAGCGCAGCGGCCACAGCCAGCGCAGATCGCCGGGTGATCCAAATCCCGCTGGAGCCCGGGCTGCTCTGCCTGCGGGGGCTGAGCCCGCGGCGGCTGCGCTTCGAGGTGGAATACGGCCTGGAGCGGGGCACCAGCGCCAACAGCTTCCTGTTTCTGCCCCCGCCCGCTGCGCCAGACAGCCTGGGCCATGCGGCGGCACTGCTGGTGCATCCACCGGGGGCCTCGTTCGCGGAGCCCTATCTCGAGCAGCTGGCGGAGCTGGTGCCCAGCAACGGCGAACTGCAGGTGGTGGTGGGCCATGTGAACCCCAACCGTGTGGCGCTGCTGCGGCAGCTGGCCCAGCGCTGGAGCAAGCTGCGCCTGATCGCCTCCAACCCCGGCGCCCAGCTGCTGCGGGAGCTGTGGGAGCAGCGGCGGCCATCCGGCCCGGGCGGCGAGGGGGCCGCAGCCGATGCCGGAGCCGAGGGCGAAGCCCCAGCACCGCTGCCCCCGATCACGGTGGTGCGGGGTGAAGACAGCATCGAGCGACCCGATGGCTACCGCATCACGCTGTTGTCGGTGCCAACGCCGCGCTGGCCCGGCGGCTTGATGGCCTTCGAGGACACCACCGGCCTGCTGATGAGCGGCAAGTTCTTCGCCGCCCACCTCTGCAGCGAGGCCTGGGCAGAAGCCAACCGCAGCAGCACCGAGGAGGATCGCCGCTACTTCTACGACTGCCTGATGGCGCCGATGGCGCGCCAGGTGGAGGCGGTGCTCAACCGCGTGGATGAGCTGCCGATCCGCACCATCGCCCCCGGCCATGGGCCGGCCATCGCCGAGAGCTGGCGCAGCCTGCTGGTGGACTATCGCCGCTGGGGCGAGAGCCAGGAGCGCTCCAAGCTGTCGGTGGCGCTGCTGTTCGCCAGCGCCTATGGCAACACCGCCGCCATCGCCGATGCCATCGCCCAGGGGGTGGCCCGCACCGGCGTGCGGGTGGAGAGCATCAACTGCGAATTCACCCCCGCCGACAAGCTGCTGGAGGCGATTCGCCACTGCGATGCCTTTCTGATCGGCTCCCCCACCCTGGGCGGCCATGCACCCACGCCGATCGTGTCGGCCCTGGGCACCCTGCTGGCGGAGGGGGATCGGGCCAAGCCCGTGGGGGTGTTCGGCAGCTTCGGCTGGAGCGGCGAGGCCCTGGATCTGCTGGAGAGCAAGTTGCGCGATGGCGGCTTCCGCTTCGCCTTCGAGCCGATCAAGGTGAAGTTCAGTCCCGACGCCGCCACCCTCAAGGGCTGCGAGGAAACGGGCACCGCCCTGGGGCGCTCCCTGCTCAGCGCCCAGCGCAAGGCCCAGCGGCGCACCAGCGGGGGCGGCGGCCTGAGCGAGAGCCGCAGCAACCCGGCCGTGCTGGCCCTGGGCCGGGTGGTGGGTGCCCTGTGCGTGCTCACCACCGTGAAGGGGGAGGGGGAATCACGCCTGAGCGGGGCGATGGTGGCCAGCTGGGTGAGCCAGGCCAGCTTCAGCCCACCGGGCTTCACGGTGGCCGTGGCCAAGGACCGCGCCGTGGAGGCGCTGCTGCATGTGGGCGATGTCTTCGCCCTCAACGTGCTGGCGGCAGGCCGTGAAACCGGCCCGATGAAGCAGTTTCTGCAGCCCTTTGCCCCCGGCGCCGACCGCTTCGCGGGCCTGGCTCTGGAGCGGAGCCCCGGCGGGCAGCCGGTGCTGCCGGAGGCCCTGGCCTGGCTGGAGGCCAGCGTGAAGCAACGGATGGAATGCGGCGACCACTGGCTGATCTATGCCCAGGTGAGCAGCGGCGCCCTGCTGGATGGAGCGGCCACCACCGCCGTGCATCAACGACGCAGCGGAGCGAACTATTGAGCCGCCCGCAGCGCAACCAAAACAACAGGTAACGGCAATCGAAAGAAAAGGCGAACCTCACCGGAGGTCGTGATCCGGCCGCTGAAATACAGCGGTTCGCCATAACGCCGCAGCGATGACTGCCCTCCCGGAAACACAGCGCTGGGTCGTTCGCTATCGCGGTTTTGTACTCATCCCGCAGGCGGATCTCACCTGGCTGGTGCGTCCGGAGCGCAGCCCGCTATGCATGCTTCCCTTCCGAGCCCCGGCCAGCTCAGTGGACGATGTGAAAGCCCTGGTGGACTGGCGGCTGAAACAGGCCGCTTGATTCGATCCGCAGAGCTCCAGCGGCCGAGCTCAGGCAGCCTGGGGGGGAGGCGGTGTGGAACCACCCAGCTGGAACGGGATCACCACCGTGGCCCAGCGCTCGGGACGGGCGGGCCGGCTGCGGCGCGGCTGACGCACCCCGAAGGGCACACGCACCACATTGGTGCCGTCAATTCGCAGGGTCTGACCAGACATCTGGGCATCGGGCAGGGAGCCTGCCAGCGGTGGCAACTGAACGGCGTCGGCGATCACCCCATCCGTCGGGTGGGCAGCAACTCGATTGGTGTCGTCGACGTTCATGGGCTCGTGGCCGCAGAGCTGCCTGCAGTTGCAGCAGATCTTGCAGAGAAAGCAAGGGAAATGGCGGAAAGAAATTCTGCAATTTCCCTCATTAGCGGGAAATGTACTCCAGTCAGGCAGCGCTTGCAGCAGCCACGGCCTCCACCGACGGACAACTGCACACCAGATGGCGATCGCCGTAGGCGTTGTCGATCCGGGCTGTGCAGGGCCAGATCTTGCTCTCGTGCTGGGCCGCACCGGCGGGGAAGGCCGCCTGTTGGCGGCTGTAGGGCCGCTCCCAGCGGTCGGCGGTCACGGCGGCGAGGGTGTGGGGAGCGTTCTTGAGGGGATTGTCGAGCGGATCCACGGCACCTGCCTCGATGGCGGCCGCCTCTGCCCGAATCGCCACCATCGCGGCACAGAAGCGCTCCAGTTCCGCCAGGGGCTCGCTCTCGGTGGGCTCCACCATCACGGTGCCAGCCACGGGCCAGCTCACGGTGGGGGCGTGGAAGCCGTAGTCCATCAACCGCTTGGCCAGATCATCCACCTCCAGCCCGCAGCTGCGCTTCAGGGGGCGCAGATCAAGGATGCATTCATGGGCCACACGGCCGTTGGCGGCCCGGTAGAGCACCGGGAAATGGGGATCGAGCTGTTCAGCGATCCAGTTGGCCGCCAGCAGGGCCACGGTACTGGCCTGGCGCAGCCCGGCCGCCCCCATCATGCGGACGTACATCCAGCTGATCGGCAGGATCGAGGCGCTGCCCCAGGGGGCGGCACTCACCGGACCAATGGCTGGGGAGGTGGCTGGGGAGGCGGCCGTCGCCAGGGGATGGCCCGGCAGGAAGGGCAGCAGGTGCTGGGCCACGGCAATCGGCCCCACCCCGGGACCACCGCCGCCGTGGGGGATGCAGAAGGTCTTGTGCAGGTTCAGGTGGCACACATCGGCGCCATAGAGCCCCGGCTTGGCCAGTCCCACCTGGGCGTTGAGGTTGGCGCCATCGAGATACACCTGGCCGCCGTGGCGATGCACCAGGGCGCAGATGTCCTGGATGCCGCTCTCGAACACCCCGTGGGTGGAGGGGTAGGTGATCATCAAGGCCGCCAGATCCCGGGCATGGGCCTCAGCCTTGGCCGCCAGATCGGCTGGATCGATGTTGCCCTGCCAATCGCAGGCCACCGGCACCACCTGGAGCCCCGCCATCACCGCGCTGGCGGGGTTGGTGCCATGGGCGCTGGTGGGAATCAGGCAAATGTGGCGATGGCCCTCACCGCGGCTGCGGTGGAAAGCGCGGATCACCAGCAGCCCCGCATACTCCCCCTGGGAGCCGGCATTGGGCTGCAGCGACACCCCGGCGAATCCCGTGATGGCCGCCAGCCACTGCTCCAGGTCGGTGATCAGCCTGCGGTAGCCCGCCGTTTGCTCCGCCGGCACAAACGGGTGCAGCTCGGCGAAGGCCGGCCAGCTCACCGGCAACAGCTCGGCGGCGGCATTGAGCTTCATGGTGCAGCTGCCCAGCGGGATCATCCCGTGCACCAGCGAGAAATCACGGCTCACCAGCCGCTGGATGTAGCGCAGCAGTTCCGTTTCGCTGCGGTGGCGGTGGAACACCGCCTGCCTCAGCCAGGGCCCCTGGCGCAGGGGTATGCCGGCCTCGCCCCAGAGGATTTGCTCCGGAGGCTGATCTGAACCCTTGCCGGCGCTGGTCCGCATCTGGCCCTGCCATTCAGCCAGCAGCTCCTCCATCAGCGCGGCGGCCCTCGGCACCGGCTGCCCTGGGTCGGCCAGGGCGTTCAGCAGCCGATCCAGTTCCGCCAGGTCGGTGCGCTCATCGAGGCTGAGGCCGAAGCCGGCGGCATCAGGGCGCAGGTTGAAGCCCGCGGCCTCAGCCCGCTCCAGCAGCGCGGCGGCACGGGGCGTGTCGATGCTGAGGGTGTCGAAACCGGCCTCGGGGCGCGGGGCGAGCCCCGAGGCCGCGAGCCCCCGGGCCAGCACGGTGCGCAGCAGCAGGATGCGACGGGCGATGGCCGCCAGCCCCTCAGGCCCATGGTGCACGGCATAGAAGCCGGCCATCACCGCCAGCAGCACCTGGGCGGTGCAGATGTTGCTGGTGGCCTTGTCGCGGCGGATGTGCTGCTCACGGGTCTGCAGGGCAAGCCGCAGGGCTGGGCGACCCTCCGCATCCCGCGACTGCCCCACCAGGCGGCCGGGGATCTGCCGCTTGTAGGCGTCGCGGGTGGCAAAGAAGGCGGCGTGGGGCCCGCCGAAGCCCATCGGCACACCGAAGCGCTGGCTGCTGCCCACGGCGATGTCCACCCCCAGATCTCCCACCGGAGCCAACAGCACCTGGGCCAGGGGATCCACCGCGGCGGTCACCAGCAGGCCGGCTCCGTGGGCGGCGGCCACCAGGGCCGCGGGATCCCACAGCCGGCCGCTGGCCCCCGGCAGCTGCAGCAGCACACCGAAGCAGCCGGCCAAGGGCTCGCCGCCAGCCTCCAGCTGGGCCTGCAACTGGGCCGGCTCCACCTGCTCCAGAACAATCCCGAGGGGCTCGGCGCGGGTGCACAGCACCGCCCAGGTCTGGGGAAACACATCGGCATCCACCAGGAAGCGATGGGCCCCCTCGATGCGGCAGGCATTGAAGCTGAGGGCCATGGCCTCCGCCGCTGCGGTGCCCTCATCCAGCAGCGAGGCATTGGCGATCGGCAGCCCGGTGAGCTCGCTGATCAGGGTCTGGAAGTTGAGCAGAGCCTCCAGCCGTCCCTGGGCGATCTCCGCCTGGTAGGGGGTGTAGGCGGTGTACCAGGCCGGATTCTCAAACACGTGGCGCCGCAACAGCGCCGGGGTCACACAGCCGTAGTAGCCAAGGCCGATCAGGCTGCGGCGCAGCTGGTTGGCAGCGGCGATCTGTTCCAGTTCCTCCAGGGCCTGGGCCTCATCGCAGCCCTCGGGCAACCCGGCGGCGGCGGTGGCGGCATCCAGCAGGATGTCGGCCGGCACCACCTCGGCCACAAAACTCTCCAGATCCGAGGCACCCAGCTGCTCGAGCATGCGGGCCTGCTCGGCTGGGGACGGCCCGATGTGCCGCGCCGCAAATGCCGAACACTTAGTGGCCATTCACCTTGGCGCTGTAGGTGGCGGCATCCATCAGGGTGTCGATCTGGGCGGGATCACTGGGGCGCACCAGCACCAGCCAACCCTCGCCGTAGGGATCGTTCTGCAGTTCTTCGGGGCTGGCCAGCACCGCATCGTTGCGGGCCTCCACCGTGCCGCTGATGGGGGCGATCACCTCCTCCACCGCCTTCACCGATTCCACCGTGCCGAAGCTGCGGCCCTGGCTGAGGCTGGTGCCCGGCTCAGGCAGCTCCACAAACACGATGTCGCCCAGCTGGTCGATGGCAAAGGCACTCAGGCCGATGCGCACCAGCTCGCCATCGGACTTCACGGTTTCATGGCTGTCGGCATAGCGGCAATCGCCGGGAAAGTGAAGCGCCATCGGCTAGGCCGAGAGGAGAACGCCCCCAGTCTGTCGGACCCCGGAAGCGAAGGGGCGCTTGCTCCGGTGCCGAACGGCGCGAGGGGAATGGGCCTGAACGGCCCGCGCACAAACTTCCCTAATTCCGTACAGCCTGTACACAATCAGGGAGAGTGCTGCCGACGCCCAGCCCCACCCCGGCGGCTCCCAATCCCGCCACCGCCACACCTCAGCCCACTGGCAGCAGGCCACCCTGCTCTAGGGCCACCAGGGCTCGCTCCAGGGCCAGTTCGGCATGGGCCCGATGGGTGCCGCCCTGGGCGTAGAGCACGTAGGGCTCCCGCAACGGGCCATCGGCGGAGAACTCGCTGGTGCTGCCATCGATGAAGGTGCCTCCCGCCATCAACAGCTCGCTGGCGTAGCCGGGCATGGGGGCCGGCACGGGATCGAGGTAGGACCCCACCGGAGAGCAGGCCTGAAACGCGCGACACACGGCCTTGAGCAGCGCTGGCTCGCCGAGCCGCACCGCCTGGATCACATCACTGCGCGGGCCGCCCAGCAATGGTTTCACGGCAAAGCCCAACCGGTCGAACACCGCGGCCACCAGATCGGCGCAGAGCAGGGCCTCACTCACCATCTGGGGGGCCAGAAACAACCCCTGAAACAACAGCCGGTTGAGATCGAAGCTGGTGCCGCCTTCGCTGCCGATGCCAGGGGCCGTGAGCCGGCAGCAGGCCTGCTCCACCAACTCGGCGCGGCCGGCCACATAGCCGCCGGTGGGGGCGATGGTGCCGCCCAGGTTCTTGATCAGCGAACCGGCCATCAGATCCGCCCCCACGGCCGTGGGCTCGCTCAGCTCCACCAGCTCGCCGTAGCAGTTGTCCACAAACACCAGGCAACCGGGCTGAAGCGCCTTCACCCGCTCCACCAACCGGCCGATCTGCGCCACGCTCAGCGAGGGCCGCCAGCTGTAGCCACAGCTGCGCTGGATCAGCACCATCCGCGTGGGCAGGGCCAGGGCCTCGGCGATGGCGGCCTCATCCACCGTGCCATCAGCCAGCAGATCGAGCTCGTCGTAGACGATGCCGAACTCCGCCAGGGAGCCCTGGCCACTGCCGCGGATGCCGATCACCTCCTCGAGGGTGTCGTAGGGGCGGCCGGTGAGGGCCAGCAGCCGATCGCCGGGCCGCAGCACGCCGAACAGGGCAGCCGCGATGGCATGGGTGCCGCTCACGAATTGCAGCCGCACGGCGGCCGCCTCCGCCTGGAGCACCCGGGCGAACACCCGATCCAGCAGCTCCCGGCCCTGGTCGCCGTGGCCGTAGCCACTCACAGAGGCGAAATGGTGCACCCCCAGGCGCTCGGCGGCAAAGGCCGCCAACACCCGCTCCAGCCGTGGCTTCACCCCCGCGCTCCGATCAGCCACCAGCGGAGCGATGCGCTCCCGGGCGGCCGCCAGCTGATCGGCGGCCCAGGCACTGATCTGGGGGCTCATGCGCAACGGCAGGTGGGTCCATGCTGCCTCTCGCCTGGGCCACGGGGGCGGGCATGGCCACGGCTAGATTTTCGCGATCGGATGCGGTCGCTACAGCCTGCACCCCCGAAAGGAGTTCACTTTGGTCGTCGCACCTGACGCCGCTTCCGCGGCCCAGCCCAAGCGTCAGCTGTTGCGGGAGCAGGACAACCCAGGCGACACAGCATCCGGCCTGAGCCTGGCCCAGGAAGCCCGCATGCGCGCCGCCCTGGTGGTGCCGCGGGCGCCCCTGCCCCGCAGCCAGCGCAAGTACAAGCTGGGCACCACCGGCTTCATGCTGGTGATGCACGTTGGCGCGGTGTTTGCGCTGCTGCCGCAGTTCTGGAGCTGGCAGGCGGTTGTGGTGCTGGCAGCGCTGTATTGGACCACCGTGCTGGGGGTCACCCTGGGGCTGCACCGCCTGGTGGCCCACCGCAGCTTCGTGGCCCCCAAGTGGCTGGAGCGGTTGCTGGTGCTGATGGGGGCCCTGGCCTGCCAGAGCGGTCCGATCGAGTGGGTGGGGCTGCACCGCCACCACCACAAGTTCTCCGACCAGCCCAACGACCACCACGACGCCGCCCGCGGCCTGTGGTGGGCCCACAGCGCCTGGATGCTGCACGAGATCCCGGCCCTCAAGGAGCTGCACCGCTTCACCGGCGACCTGCTCCAGGACCCCTTCTACCGCTGGCTCGATCGCTGGTTCCTGCTGCTGCAGATCCCCCTGGGGGCAGGCCTCTACTGGTATGGCAACGCCGCCGGTGTGCATGGCGGCGGGTTGGGTCTGGTGCTCTGGGCCATCCCCTTGCGCCTGGTGCTCGTCTATCACGTCACCTGGCTGGTGAACTCCGCCACCCACGCCTTCGGCTACCGCAACTTCGACTGCCCGGATCTCTCCCGCAACTGCTGGTGGGTGGCGATCCTCAGCTTCGGCGAGGGCTGGCACAACAACCACCACGCCCACCCCTCCAGCGCCCGCCACGGCCTGCGCTGGTTCGAGTTCGACATCACCTGGCAGCACATCAAGCTGCTGCGCCGCCTGGGCTGGGCCAAGCGCATCCGCGAGGCCCGCTACCCGGGCTGAACCATGCTGGGAGGGCTGCAGGAGCTGGTGGTCAGCTGGGTGCACAGCGGCGGTTGGCTGGGCCTGGTGCTGGCCATGAATGAGGCTCTAGAGCCAAGTGCTCTGCAACGTCCAATGCGCAGAAAACTGAGCATCCGTATCTGCAACGAGAGGTTGATCCGCAGAACGGCCTCCGAGGTGCTGCGCAACAGCAACCGTTGCCACTAATTTGCGGTGAGCTCCAAGGCCACCATCCTGGACGCCGTCAGCACCTACTTGTCTCACGCCGGTCCCCGCGGCGCCCTCGATCAGCTGCTCGAAGCCGAGCGCATCCTGTTCTGCTGCCAGAGCAGGCTCCTGGCCACGGTATGGGTCCGTTCCGAGCGAGGGCGCTTCCCGGGCGATCGGCTGATGCCAGAGCAGCTGGCGGGCTCCTGCACAACCCTGGAAGAGGCGTTGCAGGTGTGCCACGACCACAACCCCAGCCTGCTGGTCACCACACAACTGCTCGAGGAGGGATCAGGCCTGGAGCTGATCGTGAAGGCGAAGCGCATCCTGCCGGAGCTGCGAACACTGCTGTTTCTCCAACACGAGCACCGCACCCTGCTGGAGGAGGCGGTGAAGACCCACAGCGATGGCATCGTGCTGGAGTCGGCGATGGGCTCCGGCCACGTGCTGGCGGCGATCCGCACCGTCAGCAAGGGCGGCATGTACCTGGAGCCCCGGATTGCTGAACAGCTCCATGGCAGTGTGCAGCTGCGCGATCCAGGCCTCACAGACCGGGAACTGGAGATCATGCAGGAGGTGGCCAGCGGCCTCAACGACAGGGAGATCGGCGAGCAGCTGCACCTGGCCACAGGCACGGTGAAGTACCACCTGAAACAGGTGTACCAGAAGCTGAATGCCCACAGCCGCACCCGTGCCGCCATTAGCCTGGTGCTGATGGGGCTCGTGGCACCACCCAAGCCCCTCCTACCAATGTGGTGAGGACGAAGTGGATACTTTGCAGTGTTCGTTTCCGGCAAAGTTGACCGAAACGGAGCACAACACTGTCCAACTGAGCAGTTACCGATCTGGGTGAATTGCAACAATCAAGTGAGGTGCCGCATCAGCCCTTCGCAGTTCACCCTTTTCATCCATTGCCCGCCCCCAAGCCCTGAGCCCCGCCTTGGCCCCGGCCGACCAAGCCTCAGCTGATCCTGGCCGACGGACTCTGCCCCAAGATCGCCGAGCTCTTGCCTGGCGCACTCCATGAACTGCTGGACCTGAGCGCCAGCAGCAACCCTCTCGCAGCCATCAGCGCCGAACTGGAGCGCAAGCACATGCAGGGCCAGCCTGTCGAGAGCGTACAATCGCGGCCCCCGGCCGCTCCGGGGCCTTACGGATCGGCGGCCAGTTGGTCGACGACGCTGCCCTGGTGGCAAACGCCGCTCAGCTCGCCCAATGGAAGGTCGGCACCATTGTCCTCTGGAGTTGCCAAACCGGGGGCGATCGCAATTTCGCTGCACCGCTGAAGGAGCAGTGCAAGCACGTTTGCCTATCAGGGCAAGATCGGAGTTTCTTATTGCGCCACCAACAGCGGCTTCGTTTTCCTGGAAGGCGGCTACCTGGGCACCACCTCATCCAACGTGTCGACCGTCAGCTACGACCCCTTCGGCACCTGGCGCCTCAACCTGGGCTGGCGTCAGAAGCTCTGAGCGATCCGAGCCGGCCGCTATCCCACCTGCGCCCCCAGCTCTCGCCGGATCGCCTCAGCCAGATCTTCGGACCCTGCTCCCTCGCCCGGTTGCGCCAGCAGCCGGGCTTTTTCACGCAACAGTTCCAGGAACTGATCCCCACTCAACGCCCCCTCATCAGCCGCCCCCAGGGCCGCCAAGGTGCGGCGCAGATCCAAGAGCTCGCCATCCAGCTCCTCGGCGCTGTAATCGCGCTGGCCTGCCATCACCGCTGCAAAACACTCGCGTCGCTGGCGCTTCTCGGCCGGATAGGCCGCCAACACCTGCTCCCGGCAGCTGCGCCACGGTCGCCCTGCCGTGAACAACGCGGCCAGGGCCGCACTGAGGGCTGCCGCCTCGCCCTCGGCAATGCGCCAATCGAAGGCCGAGGGCAGCGGCCGCAACCCCACAAAGATCTCGAACAGCTGGGCCGGGCCGAGGGGCACGCCGTCGTCGGCCAGCACCGGGCAGCAGGAGGCCTCCAGCGCCGCCAGCAGCTCCGGCTGATCCGCCAGCTGGTCCCTCAGTGCACCCGAGGGACCAGCCTCGCCGCCCTGCTCGGCCAGCAGGTGGTTCAGGCGCCCCAGGACCACAAACAGCTCCGGCCCCGGTGAAGCCAACTTGCGGTTGCGCAGGTTGGAGAGCTGCGAGTTGTGCACCCGCCCCAGATCCAGGCGCTCGGCCAGGGCGGGCAGCAGGCGCAGGCTCCAGCCGTTGCGCTCATGCCACGCCTTGATCAGATGACCGAACGCATCGCGGCCTGCTTCGAGTTCGTCCCGATTTTGCACGCGATACGGATCCGTATTGCTACCATCGTATCGGAAACAGATGGAGCAGGCCCATGACGGCCTCAATCACCGCCCCGCCGCGCGCCCTGACGCTGCACCTCCCCCGCCGCGGCGAACCCGCACCGGTGCTGCCGCAGGGCAAGAACACAGCAGTCGTGGTCTTCATGGCCGCGATTCACCTGCTGGCCCTGGTGGCCCTTTTGCCCCAGTTCTGGAGCGTGCCCGCGGTGGCCACGCTGCTGATCCTCTACTGGGTCACCGCCTGCCTCGGCGTCACCATCGGCTATCACCGACTGCTCAGCCACCGTGCCTTCCGGCTGCCCCGCTGGCTGGAGCGCTTCTTCGCCACCTGCGGCGCCCTTAGCTGCCAGCACGGCCCGATCGACTGGGTGGGCCTGCATCGCCACCATCACAAGTTCTCTGATACGAACGCGGATCACCACAACAGCCACCGCGGCTTCTGGTGGAGCCACATGGGCTGGATGTTCCAACCCATCCCCGCCATGGGCGCCGTGCCCCGCCTCACCGGCGACCTGGCCGCCGATCCCTACTACCGCTGGTTGAACACCTACTTCCTGCTGCTGCAGCTGCCCTTGGCCGGGCTGCTGTTCTGGATCGGCACGGCCACCGGCGCCGGCGGCTGGGCCCTGGTGCTGTGGGGCATCCCCCTGCGCCTGGTGCTCGTTTATCACGCCACCTGGCTGGTGAACTCGGCCACCCACCGCTGGGGCTACGTGCTCCACGAGAGTGGCGATGGCTCCCGCAACAACCCCTGGGTGGCGGCACTCACCTTCGGCGAGGGCTGGCACAACACCCACCATGCCTACCCCCACTCCGCACGTCACGGCTGGGGCCGCCGCGAGCTCGACCTCACCTGGCTGCACATCAAACTGATGCAGAAGCTGGGCCTCGCCACCCAGGTGCGCCTACCGGCACCGCTGCTCAGCCAAGCCCAGTAAGGTTCTTACTTCCTCCGCCTCTGCGCTCTGATGCGGGTGACCAGCAAAGGGCAAGTCACCATCCCGATTGCCATCCGAGAGCGCTGCGGCCTCCAGCCCCACTCCGAGGTGCGGTTTGTCGAGGAGGACGTCAGAGTCTTCATCGAGCCCCAGCGGGGTGACAACAGCCGGGGAGAAGACGCCATCCAGCGACTCAGGCAAGCCCGACTGCGGACACGCCTCAGCACCGATCAGCTGCTCGCCCTCACCCGGGGCGAGCAGGCCTGATGGTGTTCGTGGATGCCAACGTGCTCCTCGATGTGGCCACGCGCGACCCCCACTGGAGCGACTGGAGCTGCCGGCAGCTGGTGCACTGGCTGAATAGCGGCCCGGTGGCGATCAACGCCATCGTGTATGGCGAGATCGCCTTCGCTTGCAGCCGCATCGAAGACGTGGATGAGCTGCTGCCAGCCCACCTCTACGACTACCGCCCCATCCCCAGGGAAGCCTCCTTCCTCGCCGCCAGGGCCCATGCCGCCTGCCGGGAGCGGGGCGGATCCCACCAGATGATCCTGCCCGACTTTCTGATCGGAGCCCATGCCCTGGTGGAGGGCTGCGCCCTGCTCACCCGGGATCAACGGCGCTACCGCCAGGCTTTTCCCGGACTGAAACTGATTACCCCTGCCGTGCCGTAGGCTGATCCATCGCCCAAGACGTTGATCGTTTACTGAAATCCCATGGCTAAGCGCGTTTCCGTGGTCCTCAGCGAGGACGTCCTCAGCCTGGGCAAGGACGGCGATCTGGTGGACGTGGCCCCTGGCTACGCCCGCAACTTCCTGCTACCCCAGGGCAAGGCCGTGCCCGTGACCCCCGCCGTGATGCGCCAGGTGGAGCACCGCCGCGCCAAGGAAGCCGAGCGCCAGGCGGCCCTCAAGGCGGAAGCCGTGGCCTTCCGCACCGCCCTCGACACCATCGGCCGCTTCACCGTGAAGAAGCAGACCGGCGGCGACGACGTGCTGTTCGGCACCGTGACCAACGGCGATGTGGCCGAGGTCATCGAGGCCGCCACCAAGAAGGAGCTCGACCGCCGCGACATCATCGTCCCCGAAATCCACCGCACCGGCACCTACAAAGTGCAGGTGAAGCTGCACGCGGAGGTCACCGCTGAGATCAACCTCGAAGTGGTGAGCTACTGAGCGTGCCCCGCCGCCGCGACGGCGCCACAATGGATTCCCCTCAAGCCGTCAGGCCCCTCCGGGACTGGCGGCCTTTTCATCGGCGATGGTGAGTATTCCCCTGGCCAACCCCGATCCGGAAGGCCGCAGCGGCCGCCGCCGCACCGCCCGCGAAGACGCCAGCTTCGAGGCGCTGCCCGATGGCGTTCCCCCCCAGAACCTGGAGGCTGAAGAGGCCGTGCTGGGCGGCATCCTGCTGGATCCCGACGCCATCGGCCGCGTGGCCGACGTGCTGCAGCCCGAGGCCTTCTACCTCTCCGCCCATCGGGAGATCTACCGCACCGCCCTGATGCTGCACAGCCAGGGCAAACCCACCGACCTCACGGCCATGACCGCC
>RGNC01000241.1 GCA_010029175.1 Synechococcaceae bacterium WB8_1B_136
TCGAACTCGTAGAAGCGCAGGCCATCGTGCTCGCCCAGGTTCATCGCCTTCTGGGCGATGTTCTTGAGGATCTGGCCGCCGGAGAGATCACCGATGTAGCGGGTGTAGTGGTGGCCCACCAGCAGCTCGGGGGCCTCTGCGGCGATTTGATAGATGCGGGCCACATACTCCTGGGCCGCCGGGGTGGCCTTCACGCTGCTGCGCCAGTCGCCACCGAAGTAGTAAGCGAGGTCCTGCTCGAGGGTGTCGCGGCGGTTGAGCTCGGGGAAGCCCACCGGACCCACCACCGGATGGCCCTGGGCCCGCAGCTTGCCGATCTCCTCCTCCATCGCCGAATACACGAAGAAGAGGTCGGCCACCAGGGTGCGGTAGCTGGCCTTGTCGACCACGCCTTTGAGAAAGCAGCTGACGAAGCCAGTGTTCTCGGCCATCGTGTGGGACTTCTTGGTTCCCTCGCGCAGCTGGGAGGCCAGGGCGACAGCCATGGTGAAGACGCTGATGCAGGCAGAACGGCCAAGTTAGGCGCCCCATCGGGCCCGCCGAGCGCCTTGGTTGCGAAGGGTAAAGCTGGCGGCCGGCCCTGATTCAGGCCGCCTGGTCGTGGGAGCCGTCCGCCGAATCGGCCTGGTCCAGCCGGCCATCGAACAGGGCAAACAGCTCGCGACACACCTGTTGCAGGCGGTCGACGACCAGCGGCTGGGGCAGATGGGTGCCACTGGGCTGCCAGTCGCCCACGGTGGCCAGGCGCCAGCGCTCCGATTCATAGGTGAGCCCGCGGATCACCACCCCCAACAGCCTGGGCCTGGAGCCCGCCTGTCCTGGAGCACGCTCCAGCCGCAGCTGCACCAACATCGAGCGGCACTGATTGCGGGGATTCCAGCCCGGAAAGTGAAAGGAGAGATCCACGCTCTCGGCCTCTGCCCAGGCGCGGGTCAACGGGTCATCGCGCCAGGGCGTGAGATTGGCCCTGGCGGCGGGAAACGCCTTGCGAACCAGCGCCGCCGCCGAGGCGATCACCTGGGCCAGGTCGAGCGAGCGGGCCTGATCGGCAGCGTTCATAAACCCATCCTGGGGTGTGCAGCCGGGAATGGACAGTCCAGATCGGACCGTGCCGACATCGGAGTGGCACGCAGACTCTGCTGAACTGCTCCAGCTCCGATCCGCCCCGCCTTGGTGAACGCTTCCACGAGCCGTCGCTCCCAGGCCAAGGAACTGGCGGTGCTGGCCCTGCTCTACCTGCTGCAGACCGTGAACGCCGAGATGTTGCGGCGGGCCAGCGGCGCGCTCGACAACCGCCTGGCGGGCACGGCCGGCGGCCGCGTTGTGGCCAACTGGGCCCTGATCCAGGCCGACCACGTGCATCCGCTGGCGATGGTGGTGTGCGGGCTATGGCTGGGCGGAATGGCCGTGGCGCTGGGGCGTGGGCGGCGCCTGCCGCGATGGAGCTTCGACGGCCTGGGGCTGTGGTTTTCGTTGCGGCTGCTGGCCGAATACCTGACCATCAACGGCATGATCTTTGAAGGCTCCAAGGTGGAACCCGGGGTGCTGCTGGGCCAGATCGTGCTCTACCTGCCCTATTTCGTGATCACCTGGGGCTGGATCTTCCATCGCCTCGACCTGGTGAACCAGGACCAACCTGGCCGGATCGTGCTGCTCAGCGAGACGGATCAGACCCGTGGGATCAGCGCTTTCGACTACTACCACGCTTCGATCAGCACCCTGCTGAACAAAGGCAAGCCCACCATCGTTGGGGTGAGTCGCACGGGTCGGCTGCTGGTGCTGCTGTATCTGGGCATGGTGCTGGGCCTCTACGCCCTGACCTTTGCCCGCATCCTGCAGCTCACCCGTGCCCTGATCTGACGCCCAAGCACAGGGAACGGCCTGGCGCCGATCACCACCAACCTCCTGGAGCTCCCCCGCAGGCATAGGCTCGCTCGATCGCTGTCACGCCGGGGCGCACCATGGCCACCTACGAGAAGCTCACCGCCCCCACAACGGGCACAGCAATCCGTTTTGAAAACGGCCAGCCGGTGGTGCCCAATGATCCGATCATCCCCTTCATCCGCGGCGATGGCACCGGTGTGGACATCTGGCCCGCCACCCAGCGGGTGCTGGATGCGGCGGTGGCCAAGGCCTACGGCGGCGAGCGCCGCATCGAGTGGTTCAAGGTGTACGCCGGCGATGAGGCCTGCGACCTCTACGGCACCTATCAATACCTTCCCGACGACACCCTCGAGGCGATCCGCACCTACGGCGTGGCGATCAAGGGCCCGCTCACCACACCGATCGGCGGCGGCATCCGCTCCCTGAACGTGGCCCTGCGCCAGATCTTTGATCTCTACTGCTGCGTGCGCCCCTGCCGTTATTACGAAGGCACCCCCAGCCCCCACAAGCGGCCCCAGGATCTCGATGTGA
>RGNC01000242.1 GCA_010029175.1 Synechococcaceae bacterium WB8_1B_136
GGTGACGATGCCGCCGAGCAACAGGCCGCGCCGCAGCCGCTCCAGATCGGCTGCCGCTGCTCGGTCGGAGAGGGCCACACGAACGAACCCAAGCCGCTGCGGGGAGGGCTCTCTGGCCGGTGCCTCACCCACAGTTATGGGCTGGCTGAGCACAACTTGCACGAGGCTCAGTCCGCCCGGCCAGTGCTGCCAGCTGGCCATGGAGGTGGACTTCGGCAGGACTGCGGGCATGGCCGGCACCACCAGGGAGCCCTGCTCGCTGAGCAACCGGCCGCTGGCGTCGAACCATTGCACGCGTTGCTCCGCCAAGGCAGGCAGGGCGATCCGGCTGGGGCCGGAGCGGAACTTGGCGCGGCTTTCCGCCTCGCGGGTCTCGTGGGCGATCAGCGGCAGTTGCGCCGCCGCCGTGGCCGCCAGCTGGCGTAGTTCACTGCGCTGATCCTCACCCCGCTGCAGAGCGATGCCCCAGTAGAGGGTGACGGAGAAGGCCAGTAGCAGCAGCAGCGCAAAACCGCCGCCCTGCAGCGTCAACCTCCCTTTCAGGCTGAGGGGATCAGGTGGCAGCGCTGGCGTGGAGCCGGTAGCCGAGGCCATAGACCGTTTCAATCAGGTTTGGATCACAGCCAGCGGCCGTGAGCTTCTGGCGCAGGTTGCGCATGTGGACCCGCAGGGCGTCCTCCCCGACGACGCGACGGCCATCACCGCAGGCATGCAACAGATCACTCTTGCGGCAACTGGCGCCGCGGGCACGTAGCAGCTGCTCCAGCAGCAGGGCCTCCTTGGGGGTGAGTTCCAGCGGTTGCCCATACACCGCCGCCATGGTCTGGCCGGGCTGGAGCACCAGCGGCCCCCAGCACAGCTGCGCCTGCAGGGGGCGATCGGCTCGGCGCAGCAGGGCCGCCAGCCGCGCCCGCAGCAGCTCGGGATCGAACGGCTTAACGACATAGTCATCGGCCCCGCCCTCGTAGCCCAGCAGCTTGTCGCGGCGGCCATCGCGGGCCGTGAGCATCAGCACCAGCGGCTGATGACGGGGCAGTCGCCGCAGCTGCCGGCAGAGCGATAGGCCATCGGTATCGGGCAGGCCGAGATCGAGCAGCACCAGATCGAAGCGCTCCTGCTCCAGCCAGCCCATCGCCTCGGCGCCCGTGCCGGCGAGCTCAAGGCCATAGCCCCACTGCCGCAGCAGGCGCTGCATGGCCTCCTGCAGGGCGGGGTCGTCCTCGACGAGCAGGAGCTTCATGGCTGTTCCCCTGCCGGATCAGTGCGGTGCATCCGGCTGATCCGCACTCTCCAGCTGCAGGGTGCACTTGCGGATGCCAAACGCCTCCAGCCGTTGGCGGGCCTGGTCCAGGAGCTGATCACGGCTGAGACCCTCGTGCGCCAGACGACTCGGATCGATCACCACGTGGGCGGTGAGGGCGGTGCGGGAGGTGCTCAACCCCCAAACGTGCAGCTCCTCCACCTCGCACACCGCGGGCAAGGAAGCCAGGGCCTGCTCCACCGCGACGAGATCCACATGGCGTGGCGCGGCGTCGAGGTTGAGGGCGAGCGCCTCGCGCAGCAACCCCCAGGCACTCCAGATCACTGCGGCTCCCACGCCGATGGCCGTGAGGGCATCGAGCCACAGCCAGCCGGTGGCACCGACCACTAGGGCGCTCACCAGCACCGCCACCGAGACTGCGGCATCAGTAAGCAGGTGCAGCACCGCCGCCCGCTGATTGAGGTCGTGGTGATGGTCGTGGCCGAACAGACGGGCCGAGAGCAGGTTGATGACGATGCCGGCGGCCGCCGCCCAGGCCACCGGTCCTGCGATCAGCGGGACCGGGTGGAACAGGCGCTGGATGGCCTCCACCACCACCACCGCACCGGCCGCGAAGATCAGCAGTCCGTTCACCAGCGACACCATCTGGGTGCTGCGGCCGAATCCGTAGGTGAAGCGCCCGCGGGCCGGCCGGCGGCTGAGCCGATCCGCCCCCCAGCCCAGGGCCAGGCCCACCACATCGCCCAGGTTGTGGAGGGCATCACCGATCAGCGCCAGCGACCCGAACCCGAAGCCGATTGCCAGCTGCAGGGCCGTCAGGCCGCTGTTGAGAACGATGCTCCAGCGGAAGGCACTGCCGGGCTGCCGTCCCCCGTGATGGCCATGAGCGTGATGGTCGTGGCCGTGATGGTGACGGCCGTGATGGTGATGGCCAGCGTGGTGATGAGCGTGGTCGTGATGTTCTTGGGAGTGATCGCCATGGTGATGGTGCTGATCACCGCCAGGGCCATGGCTGCAATCGTGATGCTCCGGTCCGTGCCCGTGCTGGCCTCCCATGGCTCAGGTCTCCTGCTGGGTGGCCAGGTAGAGGGCGATCATCTCCTCCATGCCCTTCTGGGTGCGGCCGTGAGGGCGGTAGC
>RGNC01000243.1 GCA_010029175.1 Synechococcaceae bacterium WB8_1B_136
CATGGGCACCTATGCCAACACCGATCCCCAGGTGGAGGCGATCGCCTGCGCCAAGCTCGGCCTGGTGCCCGACACCGCCAGCACCCAGGTGATCTCCCGCGATCGCCACACCGAATACGTGCAAACGCTGGCCCTGGTGGGCGCGGCCCTGGAGCGCTTCTCCACCGAGATCCGCAACCTGCAGCGCACCGATGTGCTGGAGGTGGAGGAGAACTTCGCCAAGGGCCAGAAGGGCAGCTCGGCCATGCCCCACAAGCGCAACCCGATCCGCAGCGAGCGCATCGGCGGCCTGGCGCGGGTGCTGCGCAGCTACACCGTGGCGGCCCTGGAGAACTGCGCCCTCTGGCACGAGCGCGACATCAGCCACAGCTCCGTGGAGCGGATGATGCTGCCGGATTGCTCGGTGACGCTGCACTTCATGCTGCGGGAGATGACCGAGGTGGTGAAGGGCCTGGGCGTGTATCCCAACAACATGGCCCGCAACATGAATGTATATGGCGGCGTGGTGTTCAGCCAGCGGGTGCTGCTGGCCCTGGTGGAGAGCGGCGTCAGCCGCGAAGACGCTTACCGCATCGTGCAGCGCAACGCCCACACGGCCTGGAACACCGAGGGCGGCAACTTCCGCGCCAACCTCGAGGCTGACTCCGACGTGACCAGCCGCCTCAATGCCGAGCAACTGGCCGACTGCTTTTCCACCGACCTGCACCAGGCCAACCTGGGCGTGATCTGGGAGCGGATCGGCACGGAACCCGCGAGGCTCACCTTCACCGGGCAGCCTTCGCCGGCGCGCTTCAGCACCGCACGCTGCTGCTCGCCCAGGGCCGCCGGCAGGGTGACCCATACCTCCAACAGGGCTTTGGATCGTGGTCATGGGCTCGGCGTCAACAAGAACGTGCCGGTTCTTCCAGCCTGCCCCGGTTTCAGCCCCGGTGATACGGCCCGCCCTGCTGAATGCTCAGGGCCCGGTAGAGCTGCTCCAGCAGCAGCAGCCGGGCCAGTTCGTGGGGGAAGGTCATCGGGGAGAGGCTGAGACGCCAGGCGGCCCGGGCCTTGAGGGCTGGATCGAGCCCATCGGCACCACCGATCACAAAGGCCAGCCGCTCGGAGCCGGAACCCTCCAGCTGGCGGGCAAACGCCACCGAATCCAAGCCTTGCCCCTCCTCGGTGAGCACCACCAGGCGCTCATCCGGCCGCAGGGCCGCCGTGATCACCTCGGCCTCCCTGGCCATGCCGCCATCGCGCAGCTCCACCACCTCCAGCCCCGGCAAGCGCTTGAGATAGAGGGCCACCCCTTCACTCACCCAACCCTTGCGCACCTTGCCCACCGCCAGGATGCGGATGCGGGCGGGATTGATCACGGCGCCACTGCCCCTGCTGGCACGCTACCCACAGCCCCGTTCCACCCCATGACCCAGCCCCTGGCGCTGTTCTGGACCCCCTACGCCGACTGGATCTACACCGTGGTGAGCACCACCGGGCTGCTGCTGGTGGTGTGGCTGGTGCTGCGGCCTCGGGCCTGAAGGGCCAGGCGAGGTTCAGTGCACGTTGAGCTCCTGGTGCACGTCGTCGAGCGGCCGCCTGATCCAGGGCCAGAAATCCCAGTGGATGTCGCGGATGGGGCCCGTCGTCTCAGCGCCCCGTTGCAGGGCCTCGGCAAAGGCAGGTGCATCAAGCTGATCCTTGAGCTTTGGGGCCACGCTGGCTGCCAACGGATCAGCAATGCCCACCTGAAACTGCAGGAGTGCCGGCAGGGCGATCAGCAGGGCATGGTCTGGGAAGAGGCCCATGCTGAAGGCCAGCACCCTGAGCTCGCCGTCGGGATCGGTGGCATAGCCGCCGATCACATGATGCACGTCGTGAATGGCGACATAGGCGTAGGGCAGACCTTTGCGACTGCCCGGATAGGGAAAGTCATTTTGCACGTAGTAATTGTGCAGCGCCGCCCCAAGACTGCCGGTGGGGGAATCAGCCAGGGCGAGGTAGCCGGCCTGATGCGCCTGATCGATACCCAGCCCCAGCATCGGCAGTATGAAGCGCGCGTAACCCTGAACCACCCCGTCGTTGTTGAAATCCCGGAAGGTGCGGCGGTAAAGGTCCCCGAAGGCCTTGAGCACGTGCCCATGGCACACCTGCTCGAGATCGGCAACCACCGCCGCCTCGACCCGGAGCTCGGCGGCGATGCGCCCAAGCAACCGCACCTTGGCCTCATCGAGCCGGGGCTCGAGAAAGGCGAGCACGGTGAGCAACTGCATCACCTGCTGGCGCTGATACGAACCGGTGATGAAGCCCGACAGCCCCACCGGCAGTTGTGGCATCACCGCTGCCGGCCAAGCAGCCCCGACCAAGGCCTCAAACACCTGTTGCAACAGGTG
>RGNC01000244.1 GCA_010029175.1 Synechococcaceae bacterium WB8_1B_136
AACGCTGCTCATCGATGCAGTTCCAGATCATCTCCACGGGCCGGCCGGCCGTGATGGCACTGCGCCGCAACTCCCGGCTCACCCAGGGGGAGATGCCCACAAAGGTGATCGGGGCCTGGCGCAAGGTCCGCTGCTTGCGCCGGTAGCCGCGCCGGGAGGGATCACACCAGGGCCAGGCCGGAGCGGGCAACAGGGGGCAATGGCCGCAGCCAGCGGCCTGCCGCTCACAGCCCTGGGGGTAGTGGCAGAGGCCGGTGGTGGGCCAGAGATCGCGCACGGTCCACACGATCGGCTTGGGGCAATGGCGCAGCGAGCGCAGATCCAGAAGGCCATCGTGGCCTGAATCGGCAGGCCGATCCAACCGGGGCTGAGGGTGCCGCGGCGATCAAAGCGATAGGCCCGCAGGGGCAGCCGATCCAGTTGCTTCAAGCCCTTGAGCAGTAGCGAACCGAAAGGGCCCGGGGCGACGGACTGCACATCGGGCCCGGAGGCCTGGTGATCGGTGGTGAGGAACTGGCTCTCGATGCCCTGGGCCCGCAAGCCCTGGTGGAGCCAGAGGGCACCGCGGGAGGCGCCTCGCCGCAGGGAGCCGGCCGTGAGGTGCAGCACCCTCATGGCGCCAGCACCAGATAGCCCGCCCCGTAGCCGATGGACACCAGCGAGGCCAGGGCCAACCAGGGCTTCAACCACCCACTGCGGCCGGCCAACAAGGCGAGTAAAGCCAGGCTGGCCAGATCGATCCACACCCGGGTGTAGTCCGGAAAGCGCGCCAGGATCTGGGTGCTCGTGCACAGGGCCGGCAGCAGATAGCAACCCGCCGCCAGGCGCAGCCAGCGGCCCGTGGATCGCTGCCCCACCGCCACGGCCAACAGCCCCAGGGTGGCCAACCAGAGCAGGAAGCAGAGCCCATCAAACAGCCGCTCCGCCCCCCCGAGCTCCACACCGGGCAGCTGCAGCAGCCCGAGCAGTTGGGCGGCCTTGCGCAACACACCAGTGAAGGGCCAGGTGAAGTGGAGGCTGGCCAGGGTGCCATCGGCGGTGGCGGCAAAGCGATGGCGCAGCCTGGCCATCCAGGCCAGCAGGGGCACCGGCACCAGGGCCAGGGGCACCAGCCAGCGCCAGCGGCGTTCCCACAGGGCCGTCAGCGCCGTGGCGGCCCAGGCCAGCAGGCTGGTTTCGCGCGTGAGCAGCGCCGCCGTGAGGCTGGCGGCCAGGGGGCCCAAGCGCCGCTGCTGGGCGGCCACGGCCGCCGCCAGCAACAGGGTGGTAGCCAGCAGGTCGGCCGTGTCGAGGCTGAGGGTGATCCAGATGCCTGGCAGCGCCAGCACCGCCAGGCCCCACTGGGGGGAGCGCTGGTGCAACTGGGCCCAGCGGGCCACCAGGCCCCCGGCACAGCCGATGCAGGCCACGTTGATCAGGCCCAACATCCAGAGAATCAAACCGGGCTGGCCGAAGCCCAGCAGCCAGGCCAGCAGGGGATAGAGCAGGCGCTTGCCGCGGTAGATGGGGTTGTCGAGGGCAGCGCTGGTACGCGGGTCGGCCTGGAGCGGATCGAGGGCCAGGGAGAGGAACTGCTGGCCGTCGTTGCCACGCTTGCCCGCCAGCACCACCAGGCTCTGCCCCTCCAGCCGCGGGGAGAGGGGGATCTGATCGCCGATGCGGGCCAGACCGGAGGGATTGCCGCCGTATTTACCGAACACCACCAGGGCCCACACCAGCAGTGCCAGCATTCCGGTGAGCAAGCCAACAGCCGCCGGCCTCCAGCCTCTTGGCCCGGTTGCAGTGCTTGCCGCCATCCGTTGAGGTTACGCTCGGCCCTAGATCGCGGAGCTGCGGTGAGCCGTCCTCTGGTCATCACCACGGCCTTCTCCTACGGGCCCGCTGATCTATGGCCATTGCTCCACTCGCTTGAGCAGCACGCCCCGACAGCCGAGGTGCTGGTGCTCACCTCCAACGACGATCTCAGGGGCCTGACTCCCCTGCTCGAGGTGTTTCCGCGGCTGAGCCTGGAAACGATGGCGCACCCTCCCCATGTGATCCGAGGCCGATTCGCCCTCCCCCGCAAACTGGCTTCCCGCACAAAACGCTGGCTGAGGCGGCGCCAGCAAGGGCTGGTGCAGCAACCAGCCATTGCCATCGAACAGGCACGGCGATTTGGACTCAGCACAACCCACGCCCATTTCCTGATCCGCCGCTTCTTCTGGGCCCAACAGTGCCTGGAGCAGGACCGTTGGCACGATCACGACGCTGTCATGCTGTGCGATGTGCGCGACGTTGTTGTGCAAGCAGATCCGTTTGTAGATCTCGGCAACCAGCTGACAACAGGAGAGGAATTCGGCCTGTTTGACCACTGTGCGATGAATCGACGCTG
>RGNC01000245.1 GCA_010029175.1 Synechococcaceae bacterium WB8_1B_136
GGTTTCGGCGGTGGCAGATACGCCGCAGCAGATTCAGGGATGCGGCAATGTCAGCATCCTCAGGGTGCGGCGCCTGGATACGGGTGAGGTGCGCGTGCGTGACGGTCAGACACTCATCCTCACGGGTGTGATCGCCGATGAGGACAGGCAGGCGGTGATGAAGTGGCCGATTCTGGGAGATATGCCTTTTGTGGGTCAGTTCTTCCGCTCGTCTTCCAACGCTCGCCAGAAGAATGAGCTGGTGATTCTGGTGACGCCGCGGATCATCAATGATGTGGAAGGTGGCACCTACGGCTATGGCTATCAGCCGGTAACCCCCGATTCCCGCCGCTTCATGGCAGCGCCATCAGCGGGTTCCGCGTTCTAGAACCCCGTTGGCAGAAATGCCTTGGCGGCGATGGGGGCCAGGAACTGGAAGGCGGCCATGGCGCCAACCGCCAGTTGAGACCCCATGCCATTGCCGCCCTTGGCCTGTTTGGCCGGAGTGGTGAGTTGTTTGGACGCCTTCTCCAGCTCGCTGGCCTGGGCCAGATCTCCGGCTTGCCGGTAGAGCGAGGCGGCGTGGTTGAGGTCCTGGGCGGCCAGTTGGCTGTTGCCCTGTTCGCTGCGGCTGATGCCGCGGGCCACCCAGCTGATGGCGGCATCGGGCTGCCTGCGGATCGCCTCGCCGAAGAACTGCTCGGCTTCGGGGTGGCGGCCCTGCTGGGCGGCAGCCACGCCGGCGTTGTGCAGTTCGGCGTAGCTCTGCTGGCTGGGGTCGATGCCGCGGGCCTGCTGCCAGTGGCTGCGGCTCAAGGCCTGCGGGTCGAGTTGGGCGCCGCTGAGATCAGCGCGCCGTAGGTCCGTGCCGTCGAGCCGGCTGCCGCGCAGGTCGGCCCCCCGCAGCGATGCTCCCTCCAGGCTGGTGAAACTGAGGTTGGCGCCCCGCAGATCGGCGCCATCGAGTTGGGCGCCGCTCAGGTTGGCGCGCTGCAACTGGGCTCCACTGAGCTGGGCATCGCGCAGATCGGCATGCACCAGATCCGCATCCTGGAGCTTGCAGTTTTTGCAGCGCCTGTGCTCCAGCAGTTGGATCAGCTGCTGCGGCTCGGCGGCCACCACCGGACTGGCCAGGGGCAGGAGCAGGGTGAGGGGGAGCAGGCGCTGCAGCCGTGGCATCGCTGGGCCGAGGGGTATGCCGTTCTACCGGCCTTCGGCGCTGGCGTCGATCCGGCCCGATCCATCAGGCTGGTGGCCCGGTTCAAGCGTTGCCTGTGCCCGAACTCCACGGCGGCAATCTCGATGCGGCGGCGCGGCGGCTGGGGTGCCGGCCCGAGCAGCTGCTGGATGCCAGCGCCTCGCTGGTGCCGTTCAGGACGCCGTTGCTGTTGTGGCGGGCCCTCAACCGGGCTGCCCTCAGGCCCTACCCCGATCGCGGCTACCTGGCCCTGCGCAGGGTGATCGCCGCCCGCCATGGCCTCGATCCCGCCTGGGTGCTGCCCGGCAACGGCGCCGCCGAACTGTTCACCTGGGCGGCCCGCGATGCCGCCGCCGCTGGTCCCAGCCTGTTGCCGCAGCCGGGCTTTGCCGACTATCGCCGCGCCCTGCGCTGCTGGGATGGAGCCGAGCAGCCCTGGCCGCTGCCGCTGCGCTGGGCCGAGGCGGGGCCGGCAGCGGCGGCAGGGCAGCCGGCCCCTGCTTGTGGTGGTGACGCCCCGCGCGCCCTGTGGATCACCAACCCCCACAACCCCACCGGGCAGCTCTGGAGTGGCGCCAGTCTCGAGCCCCTGCTGCAGCGCTTTGCCCTGGTGATCTGCGATGAGGCCTTCCTGCCGCTGGTGCCTGGCGGTGAGGCGCAGTCGCTGGTGCCGTTGCTGGCCGATCACCCCAACCTGGTGGTGATCCGCAGCCTCACCAAGTTGTTTGCCATCGCCGGCCTGCGGTTGGGCTATGCCCTCGGCGATCCGCACCGGCTGCAGCGCTGGGCCGCCTGGCGCGACCCCTGGCCGGTGAACAGCCTGGCGGCCGCTGCTGGGGAGGCCCTGCTGGGCAATCCAGGCCTCCATGGCCGCTGGTGCGCGCGGGTGCAGGCCTGGGTGGCCGCTGAAGGGGCCTGGTGGCAGCAGCAGCTGCAGGCCATGCCCAACCTGGTGCCGCTGCCCTCGGCGGCGAATTATCTGCTGGTGCGCGGCGAGCGGGGAGGCGAGCCCTGCAGCCTGGAGCCGCTGCGCCAGCAGCTGGAGCAGCGGCACCGGATCCTGCTGCGCGATTGTCGCTCCTTCGAGGGGTTGGGCCACAGCTGGCTGCGGATCGGCTATCAGAGCCGCGCCGGCAACCGCCGCATCATCCGGGCCCT
>RGNC01000246.1 GCA_010029175.1 Synechococcaceae bacterium WB8_1B_136
GCATCCTGCCCGGCACCCCTGAGGAGAACGGTCAGTTCTTCTTCGAGGCCGGCAAGAGCGTGATGGATCGCCTCGGAGCCCTGGCTTGAGCACGCCGTCGGCCGCTGGCGCCGCCACTCCGGCTCGGATCCTGATCACCGGCGCCTCCGGGTGCGTCGGCCAGCACATCGCCGATCTGCTGTTCCGCGAAACCGATGCCCAGCTGCTGCTGTGGCTGCGCGACCCCGCCAAGCTCATCGCCGTGCCGGCCCATCACCCGCGCATCACCCTGCTGGTGGGCGATCTGCGCGAGCTGGAGCCCCACCGCGAGGCGATCGCCTCGGCCACACGCATCATCCACACCGCCACCGCCTGGGGCGATCCGGAGCGGGCGCGGCAGGTGAACGTGCTGGCCGTGAAGGCGATGCTGGCCGCCACCGATCCTGCTGTGCTCGAGCAGGTGGTGTACTTCTCCACCGCCAGCATCCTCAACCGGGATCTGCAGCTGCTGCCGGAGGCCATGGCCTACGGCACCGAATACATCCAGACCAAGGCCCAGTGCCTGCAGCAACTGGAGCAGCACCCGCTGGCGGAGCGCATCGTGGCGGTGTTCCCCACCCTGGTGTTCGGCGGCCGGGTGGATGGCAGCGGGCCCTTCCCCACCAGCTACCTCACGGCCGGTCTGAAGGAGGCGGCCCGCTGGCTGTGGCTGGCCAAGTGGCTGCGGGCCGACGCCAGCTTCCACTACATCCACGCCGCCGACATCGCCCGGGTGTGCGTGCACCTGGCCACCAGGCCCCACCAGGCCAACCCGGAGCCGGGCCAGGGCCCCGTGCGGCGGCTGGTACTCGGGCAGCCGGTGGCCACGGTGAACGACACGGTGCGGCGCCTGGCCCGCTGGCGTCACAGCTGGCTGCCGCCCTTCGGCGTGGATCTGCAGGGCTGGCTGATCGAGGGGCTGATCAAGCTGCTGCGCATCGAGGTGAACGCCTGGGACCGCTTCTCGATCCGCCAGCGCCATTTCGTGCACGACCCCGTGAGCCCGCCGGAGCGCTTCGGCCTGGTGAGCCACGCCGCCAGCCTGGAGGCGGTGTTCGAGGATGCCGGCCTGCCCCGGCGCGGCCGCATCTGAACAGGCCCAGGCCGAACCGCCCACGGCCCGCCCTGAGCAAATGTTGCAAACCTCTGCGGCAGCGGCTCCGCAGGCCTCTGCCAGCGCCTACGTTGTTCGGGTTGAACGAGCACCCATGCGCCGTCTTCTCTCCCTGATCGCCCTTTGCCTGACGCTGGTGCTGGGCGCTGCACCCAGCTTCGCCGCTGATGCCGACCACGGCGCCCAGATCTTCAGCGCCAACTGCGCGGCCTGCCACATGGGCGGCGGCAACGTGGTGAACGCCGAGCGCACCCTCAAGAAAGAAGCCCTCGAGTCGTACCTGGCGAACTACAGCGCCGGCCACGAAGAGGCCATCCAATACCAGGTCACCAACGGCAAGAACGCCATGCCCGCCTTCGGCGGCAAGCTCAGCGCCGGCGACATCGCCGACGTGGCGGCCTACGTGGAATCCATGAGCCAGAAGGGCTGGGCATAAAGGACAAGGCCTCAGAACCAGGCAGGCAACCAACCCATACAGGTTCGTCAGGTCCGGGTGGAGTGTCCATCCGGACCTGTTTTTTGCCCAGACCAGAACAGCGTGCAAAAGCGGGTCAGCCCAACAGGGGCAAGCAGACAAGTCTTCAGCACAGCACAGCAGGGCACTGTAGATTTGTAAAAAACTTGCAGCACTGACCATCAGGCAATAGGATGGAACAAACGGAGGGTGCCAACCATGTACCGACCGAGCACAACAAAAGATAAGCAAAGCTTATTTGCCCTGGCAGTCAGCGCCATGGCAATCAGCACACCCTGCGTCGCATCCACATCCGCTGCGGCTCAGGCGCTGATGCCGCAAGCTCCTCAATTCACGAACGAACTGCCAGCAGCACCGATTCGCGTGGAGATGGATACACCTACGCAACATACAGCAACAACGCTGCCTCCCCCTGCGCCTCCGCAAAACACCCTCACAGGGAACAGCTCGGCACTCAAGACATCCTGGACCAACAACGAAGGCCTGATGTCTGTCTCTAGCTTTGGCTCGATCTGCAGCATCTCGTCAAAATCTGGAAGCTCTCCAATTAGCCCTTGCACCTCACCTTGAAAATACGTACATCTTAAAAGCTGTCAACCAGCTGTGAATCAGCACGATTACGCTCCGTTCTCAAAAGTACTCAACCTCCCCAAAACCATGCAGCCTCTCAAAACGTTTTTCCAACTCGCGGCCATCAGCCCATTTCTGATTTTCATTATTCCATGTCCGGGTT
>RGNC01000247.1 GCA_010029175.1 Synechococcaceae bacterium WB8_1B_136
AGCGACGCCGCCGCCCTGGAAACCGTCGAGGCCTGACGGACCGGACGACGGCTCAGCCGCACCAGCAACGCCAGTGTCCGATGCGGGCACTGGCGTTTTTTGATGGCTCGGCGATGATGGGCCCTCTGCTGCAGCCGCCCGTCCCTTGAGCCGTGAAGCTCCTGCCGAGCCGCCATCCCTGGAGGCCACCCAGCGGGAACTGGAGAGCGCGCGCCAGCAACTGGCCGACCTGCAGGCCTTGCTGGACGAGCTGCCCGGCATCTTCGAGCGCAAGTTCGAGCAACGGCTTCAGCCCTTTCTGGAACGTCAGCGGCTGCTGGCCGAGGACAACCGGGCCCTGCGGGAGCGCATCCAGGGCCTGCTGGCGCCGGCTGCAGCGGAACCGGTGGACACCCGAGGGCCCACCCTCCCGGCCGTGCAGCATTTCAATCGCCTGCGGGCCTCCAGCCAGCGCCTGAGCGGTTCAGACGACAGGGTTGCCTAGACAGGGTTGCCTAAGACACACAGGTGGCCTAGACAGACACCAGAGCCCGCCCCGGGCCGGTCAGCCGCGGCGCGAAGCGGCCCAGAGGCGGGTGGGCAGACCCCACACGTAGATGAACCCCTCGGCGGCGCGGTGGTCGAACTGATCGCCGGCGTCGTAGGTGGCCATGTCGGGCACGTAGAGGCTGTTGGCGCTGCTGCGGCCCACCACGGTGGCATTGCCCTTGTGCAGCTTCACTTTCACGCTGCCGTTCACGGTGCGCTGGGTGCGTTCGATGAAGCCATCGATCGCCTCCTTGAGCGGGCCATACCAGAGGCCCTGATACACCAGATCCGCCCACTGCTGCTCCAGCTGGCGCTTGCTGCGCAGCACATCGGCCGCCAGGGTGAGGCTCTCCAGTTCCTGGTGGGCCTTGATCAGCAGCAGCAGCCCCGGGGTTTCGTAGATCTCCCGGCTCTTGATCCCCACCACCCGGTTCTCGATCATGTCGAGCCGGCCGAAGCCGTGGCTGCCGGCCAGGGCATTGGCCTGGCGGATCAGGCTCACCGGATCGAGGCGCACACCATCGATGCTCACGGGGTTGCCGTTCTCAAAGCCGATCTCCACCACCTGGGCCTGGTCGGGTGCGGCGTCCACGCTCACGGTGAGGGCGTAGATCTCCTCGGGGGGCTCCACGTTGGGATCTTCGAGGGGGCCGGCCTCGATCGAGCGGCCCAGCAGGTTGAGGTCGATCGAATAGGGCGACTTCTTGCTCACCGGTGAGGGGATGCCGCAGCGCTCGCCATAGGCAATGGTTTCCTCGCGGCTCATGCCCCACTCCCGCGCCGGGGTGAGCACCTTGAGATCAGGGGCCAGGGCGCCGATGGCCACATCGAAGCGCACCTGGTCGTTGCCCTTGCCGGTGCAGCCGTGGGCCACCGCATCGGCGCCCACTTCACGGGCGATCTCCACCAAGCGGCGGGCGATCAGCGGCCGGGCCAGGGCGGTGGAGAGGGGATAGCGCCCCTCGTAGAGGGCATTGGCGCGGATCGCCGGGAAGGCGAACTCGGTGATGAAGGGCTCGATCAGGTCGCCCACGATCGACTGGCTGGCGCCGGAATCAAGCGCCTTCTGGCGAATCGGCTCCAGTTCATCCCCCTGGCCCAGGTCGGCGGCGAAGGTGATCACCTCCTCCACGCCCCACTCGTTCTTGAGGTAGGGGATGCAGACGCTGGTGTCCACCCCGCCGGAATAGGCCAGCACCGCCTTCTTCGCCCGACCCATCAACGCGTCTCCATGCGCTCAGTCGAACGATTCTCCCCTGTCGTGGTTTGCAGCCCCCAGGCCACGCAGCAGCACCAGGGCCATCCCCGCCGGCGGCAGGGCCAGCAAGGCCACCAGCAGCAGCAGTGGAGCGCCCGGATGCTGACGCGCCCAGTCCTGCTCCAGCAACGGCTGGCTCCAGCGGTGGCCCGCCCACACCACCAGGGCACTAAGGGCCAGGGCTCCGCCCCAGACGCGGGCGATCCAGCCCAGCTTGGCCAGGGCGGAGGGCTTCAGGATCACTTCGGGTGGCAACTGGCAGCTCAGCTAGAGTGGTGGATTGGCGCCAGGTACGCCAGCCAGGTGATTGAGATATCAGGCCGACGGCCTCAGGCTCGCTGGTGTTCAGCCCCCTGAACCCACAACCCTGAACCATCGGCCGCCTGTCGGCACGGAGACCGCTCCGACCGAGACCCGTTCGACCGCGATTCCATTCATGAGCAGCAGCCTCAGCAACAGCCTCAGCAGCCTCGATGGCATCAATCCCTCGCTGACCCGCTACGGCCGCAGTGAACCCGCACCGGTGCTGCC
>RGNC01000248.1 GCA_010029175.1 Synechococcaceae bacterium WB8_1B_136
GCCCGACCACCCGGTGCTGATCGACCAGTACCTGGAGAACGCCACCGAGGTGGATGTGGATGCCCTCTGTGACGCCACCGGTCGGGTGGTGATCGGCGGCCTGATGGAGCACATCGAGCCTGCCGGCGTGCACTCGGGGGATTCGGCCTGCGCCCTGCCGGCCGTGAGCCTGGATCAGCAGGCCCTGGCCACCATCCGCCACTGGACCGAGGCCCTGGCCGTGGCCCTGCAGGTGAACGGCCTGATCAACCTGCAGTTCGCCGTCAAGGATGGCGAGGTGTTCATCATCGAGGCCAACCCCCGCGCCTCCCGCACGGTGCCGTTCGTGGCCAAGGCCACCGGCGTGCCCCTGGCGAAGGTGGCGAGCCGGATCATGGCCGGCCGCAGCCTGGAGGAGCTGGGCCTCACCGCAGAACCCCAGCCCCCCCTCCAGGCGGTGAAGGAGGCGGTGCTGCCCTTCAAGCGCTTCCCCGGGGCCGATTCGATCCTCGGGCCGGAGATGCGCAGCACCGGCGAGGTGATGGGCACCGCCAGCAGCTTTGGCCTTGCCTATGCCAAGGCGGAGCTGGGGGCCGGTGAGGCCCTGCCCACCAGCGGCACGGTGTTCCTCTCCACCCACGACCGCGACAAGCCGGAGCTGCTGCCGGTGGCCCAGCGGCTGGCCCAGCTCGGTTTCCGGCTGATCGCCACCGCAGGCACCGCCCGCTCCCTGGCGGCGGCCGGCCTCAGCGTGGAGCCCATCCTCAAGGTGCACGAGGGGCGCCCCAACATCGAGGATGCGATCCGCTCCGGTGAGATCCAGCTGGTGATCAACACGCCGGTGGGTCGCCAGGCCGCCCACGACGACAAATACCTGCGCCGCGCCGCCATCGACTACGCCGTCACCACCGTGACCACCCTCGCCGGAGCCCGCGCCGCCATCGAGGCGATCACGGCGCTGCAGTGCGAGCAACTGGAGATCAACGCCCTGCAGGATCTGCATCCGGCAGCGGGGCGCTGATCCCAGCCCGAGGCCAACCGGGGGATCAATGGGGGGATCAGTAGGGTTGGGCTCAGATTGCCGCCATGCCGTGACCGCCACCCCCCTTGCCACCAGCGCCCTGGCTCCCGGCAGCGACTGCACCGCCGCCTTCAGGGCCGCCTACGAGAACCGCTACACCTGGGCGCCGGGCTTCGGTGGCTACCGCGGCCGCTGCGTCTGGGAGCAGGGCGACCAGCGCGTGGAGGGCAGTTTCCAGGTGGGCGCCGACCTCAAGGCCCAGGTGGAGTGCATCGAGGATGAGGCGATCCACAAGGCCGTGGCCTCACAGCTGTGGGAGGTGGCGATCCACCGGGTGCGCCGCAGCTTCGAGCAGACCCATGGCGAGAACACCTTCACCGCCGGCGACACCGATGCGGTGGGCACCGAGGTGATCGTGGGCGGCAAGAACGCCGGCGACCGCTACCGCATCAAGGACAACGTGGTGACCATGGTGCACCGCCACATCCACGGCACGGTGGTGACGATCTTCACCGAGAGCACCACCGACACCGGCCATGGCTACCTGAGCCGCGCCTACACCAGCCAGTACGCCGACCCCGCCACTGGTGCCGCCAAGGGTGGCCAAAGCCGCTTCACCGACACCTTCGTGCCCCTCGCCGGTGAGGGCCCTTGGGTGCTGAGCGAGCGGGTGGTGGAAACCGAGGCCCATGGCGACACGCCCGCCGGCCGCCAGGTGTTCCGCTTCGAGGGGCTGGCGCCCCTGGCCTAGTTCGGCATGGTGACGAACTCCTCGGCCACCGAGGGGTGCAGGGCCATGGTGCGATCGAAATCGGCCTTGGTGGCGCCCATGCCGATGGCGATGGCAGCCATTTGAATGATCTCGGCGGCGTGCTCGCCCACCATGTGGGCCCCCAGCACCTTGCCGCTGGCGCGCTCCACGATCAGCTTCAGCAGCACCTTGGGATCCCGGGCGGGAAGGGCCTGGCTCATGGGCCGGAAGCGGGCGCGGTGCACCTGGATGCCATCGGCCCCATGGCGCTCAACGGCCACCTCTTCCGTGAGGCCCACACCGGCCAGCTCCGGCTGGGAGAACACGGCGGTGGCCACCAGCTCATGGTTCACCTGGCGGGGCTTGTTGCCAAACACCGTGTCGGCAAAGGCGCGACCCTCATCCACCGCCACCGGGGTGAGGTTGATGCGGTCGGTCACATCGCCCACGGCGTAGATGCCGGCCACGTTGGTGCGCTGATCGGCATCCACCGGGATGCGGGAGCCCTCCACGGCCACCCCGGCGGCCTCGAGGTTGAGGCCCTGCAGGAACGGCTTACG